>UQZF01000047.1 GCA_900545455.1 uncultured Eubacteriales bacterium | reverse complement strand
ATATAAAATAATAGTGGACGAATTTGATAATATTGATTTATTGGTAGATAAGTTATTTGGGGATGCTTTGCAATAATTTTATTTATTTCTCAACATAAAAATTGTAATTTCAAGTGATGGAGGTATGTTAAGTGCATATCCAATAAAATAGTATATAGAAATGAAGATAACGGCTACACGGTGTTTGAGCTTGACCTTGATGGGGATGAGCTCACCTGTGTAGGGAATGTTCCGTATGTTACCGAAGGCGAGTTTGTTGAAGTCTCCGGTGAATATACGGAACATTCTGTATATGGGCAGCAGTTAAAGATTGAGACCTGTGAGGATATTCCGCCGGAGGATGAGAAGTCGGTGGAGCGTTATCTTGCATCAGGCGCGATAAAGGGTATAGGAGCGGCATTGGCTTCGAGAATTGTGCGAAGATTTAAGGCGGATACCCTCAGAATAATTGAGCAGGAGCCGGAAAGACTTGCCGAGATTAAAGGCATAAGCCAGCGTATGGCTATGGAAATATCCGACAACGTAACTGCAAAAAGAGATATGCGCAATGCCATGATGTTTTTGCAGGACTATGGAATTTCAATGGCTCTTTCGGCAAAGATATATAATCAGTATGGCGCATCATTCTATACTATTATGAAGGAGAATCCATACCGCCTCGCGGATGACATTGCGGGAGTGGGATTCAGAATCGCCGATGAGATTGCAAGAAAAGCAGGCATAGAAGCTGATTCGGATTTCAGAATCAAGAGCGGCATCATGTACACTCTGCTTCAGGCGACGGGCAACGGACATATCTATCTGCCACAGGGTGAACTGCTGGAACAGCTCAATAATCTGCTGGATACGGAAATTGATGATATAGACAGACAGCTCTCGGATTTGTCGATGGACAGGAAGATTGTGGTAAAGCAGCAGCTTCCGGAGGACGAACGTCTGATATACGGAGCCTCCTATTATTATATGGAAATGTCAGTGGCTTATGCACTTAAAGCACTTGACGCCAGGGAAAGCATTGACAAGGACAAGGTTGCCGACCGCATCAGACGAATAGAGAAGGCTGAGAAGATTGAGCTTGATGACAGGCAGAGGGATGCGGTTGTACAGGCGATAAGCTCGGGACTGCTTGTCATAACCGGAGGACCGGGAACAGGTAAGACCACGACAATCAATACGATAATCAGGTATTTTGAAGGTGAGGGAATGGAAATCCGTCTTGCTGCACCTACCGGACGCGCTGCCAAGCGAATGACGGAGGCGACGGGATGCGAGGCACAGACAATACACCGAATGCTTGAGCTGTCGGGGGCACCGGAGGATGACAGGGCTGCAAGCTTTCTGCGAAATGAGGAGAATCCGATAGATGCCGACGTCATCATAATTGATGAGATGTCGATGGTTGATATTTTTCTTATGAACAGCCTTCTTAAGGCGGTGACTCCCGGAACAAGACTTATTCTTGTGGGCGATGTCAATCAGCTTCCTTCGGTCGGACCGGGAAATGTTCTGAGGGACATTATAGCGTCCGAGAGATTCAATGTGGTGAAACTCACAAAGATTTTCAGACAGGCAACCGAGAGCGACATCATTGTGAATGCGCATAAGATTAATGCGGGTGAAAAGTTCCCGATAGGACCGTCGAGCAAGGACTTCATATTTATAAAGAGGGAGGAAGCGGGCAATGTGATAGGAGCGATGATAACGCTTGTGTCGCAGAAGCTTCCGAAGTATGTTAATGCCAAGCCTTTTGACATTCAGGTGCTGACACCGACGAGAAAGGGAATGCTGGGAGTTGAGAGGCTTAACACCGTGCTGCAGGAATATCTTAATCCCAAGGATTCCTCAAAGCAGGAAAAAGAAATCGGTACGACCATATTCCGCGAGGGAGACAAGGTCATGCAGATAAAAAATAATTATCAGATAGAATGGGAGACCCGAGGTAAGCATGGCATACCTACCGACCGCGGCATGGGGGTGTTCAACGGCGATATGGGTGTCATAGACAATATCAATTTTTATTCGGAGAAGCTGACCGTAAAATTTGAGGATGACAGATATGTGGAATATCCTTTTAAGCAGCTGGATGAGCTGGAGCTTGCCTATGCGGTCACTGTACATAAGTCACAGGGAAGCGAATATCCGGCGGTTGTGATTCCGCTTCTGTCGGGACCGAGAATGCTTATGAACCGCAACATACTCTATACTGCGGTTACCCGGGCGAAAAAGTGTGTTTGTATCGTTGGAACGGAAGAGGTATTCTATGGAATGGTTGAGAACGGTAACGAACAGAAACGCTATTCGACACTTGCAAAGCGTATACAGGAGTGCGGTTGAGGCACTTTTCCCCTGCAGATGTCCGGTATGTGAGGGACTTGTGGATTCGCAGGGGGAGATGTGCGGCGATTGTGCGGGAAAATTAAAATATATCACATCCCCGTCCTGCATGGTCTGCGGGAAGCAGTTGGACGATGAACTTGCGGAGGTGTGCTCAGACTGCGGCAGGAGACGCCACAGTTTCATCCGCGGAGTCGGAGCACTTGCCTATACGAAAGAAATCAAGCAGTCGATGTACAGATTCAAGTACAGCAACAGACGGGAGTATGCAGTATTTTACGCTGATATGCTTGTTAAACTTAAAGGACATATAATCATGTCGTGGAAGCCGGATGTTATAATACCTGTACCGCTTCATGCGGCGAGATACAGAAAAAGGGGATATAACCAGGCGGCGCTTGTCGCAGAAAAAATTGGAAAAATGTTGAAAATTCCTGTGGAAGAAAAACTGCTTACAAGAACCGTAAACACGGCACCGCAGAAGGAACTTAACGATAAAGAAAGAACAAAAAATACAAAAAATGCTTTTCAAGCAACACATAATATAGTAAAATATAAAAGAGTATTGTTGGTTGATGACATATACACTACGGGAGCAACACTCGATGCATGTTCTGATGCACTCACGAATGCAGGGGCTGCACAGGTATATTTTGCAGCAGTATGTATCGGCAGAGGCTTTTAGCAATGTATATGTATACCGGCAATGTCAACGGAATGGAGGCATATGGTATGGAAGTCAGAAATTGCAGAGGCTGCGGAAGACTGTTTAGTTACATTGAGGGTGGAAGTTATCTTTGTCCTGCATGTCAGGAAGAGTTAGAGGAGAAGTTTCAGGTTGCCAAGACCTATATCAGAGAGAATAAGAATGCAAGCATACATGAGGTGGCAGAAGCTGCCGATGTAAGCGTGAAGCAGATTGAGAAGTGGGTGCGTGAGGAGAGACTTGCGTTTGCGGATGACTCTCCGGTAGGCATTGCATGTGAAAAGTGCGGGGCAATGATCCGTTCCGGACGATTCTGTGAGGCATGTAAGGCGAGTATGGCAAATCACTTCTCTGAATTATACGAGGAGCCTAAGAAGATCGAGCCGGTTAAGAAGGATGTGCGTGACAGCGCCAGGATGAGATTCCTTAACAAGTAGATTTGACATTTGAAAGTGCGGACTTAGAGGATTATGAATTTTTTTCATTTTCCTCTAAGTTTTTTTATTTTGCCGACCGATACATAATACAGTAAAGAGATTTTTTATTTAAGGAAGGAGAGGTTAATATGCGTATAGATGCCTATAATCAGGTTAATATGGTATATGCTGCAGCAGGAAAGACACAGGTTAAGAAGACTGCTAAGACCTCCACAACGGAAGATAAGCTTGAGATTTCACAGCTTGGCAGAGATTATCAGGTTGCCAAGGCAGCAGTGGCACAGGCTGACGATGTCAGGGAGGACAGAGTTGCCGCAGTCAAGGAGCGCTATGCATCGGGAACGTATAATGTATCGGCGAACAAGCTTGCTGCTAAGCTTATAGAAAAATATAACACGACTGTGTTTTAGAAGGGTGTGACCGTGTAAGTGGCGAGTCTTATAGATATACTGATAAGTACATTGGAACAGGAAAATACAGAATATGAGAGTCTTTTAGAGCTCGGACTTGAGAAGACGGGTATAATTATCCGCAACGATGTCGAAGAGCTTTCAAGGATGGTAGAAAAGGAACAGCTTGTGGTGGATAGAATCATTGTGCTGGAAAAGAAACGAACCGAGGTATCGAATGATATTGCGGACGTTCTTAACAAGGATGTTAAGACCTTGACTCTCACACGACTGATTGAACTTTTGAGTTCACAGGAGAAAGAGAGGGATGCACTTGTTTCGATTCATGACAAGCTTTCTTTAACTATGAAGAGAATGGTCGAGCTCAATGACCGCAATAAGGCATTGCTCGAGGAGTCCATGGAGATGCTTCAATTTGAGATGAACCTTGTTCAGAGCATGAGAAGAGGACCTGAGACCAACAATTATGGCAGGGATGCGTATATAAGCAATAATTATTCACTGCCGGACACGAGATTTGACAAGAAACAGTGAGTAAAATAGAGAAAGAGGAACATTATGAGTAGTATGTCGGCTTTGTATGTGGGATTGTCCGGATTGGTTAATAACTCCAATGCGCTCAACACCACTGCCAACAATATGACAAATGTCAACACAAAAGGATATGTAAGACAGCAGGTTGTATTCGAGGATACACACTACAATATCACGAACCGTTTTGCTACTGCCACGCTCCAGAAGGGACACGGAGTTACGATTCAGGATGTCTCACATGTGAGGGATATTCTTCTTGATGAGGCGTACCGCAAGGAGAACGGAAGATACGGTTTCTATGATAAGCTTCTCAATGCAACCGATGAGATACAGACGCAGCTTGGAGAACTTAACGGAGTGTCATATCAGGAATCGATGAAGGATCTGCTTTCGGCAATCAACGAAGTGTCCAAGACACCTGATGACAATACGGCAAGAGCGGCGCTTGTGCAGAGCGCTGTAAGCTTTCTTGACCGTTCACAGGCAGTGTATAAAGGGCTTGTAAGTTATCAGAGCAATCTCAACACAGAGATATACAATATCACGAACCGTATCAACGAGATTGGTGAGCAGATTATGTCGCTCAACAAGCAGATTGCACAGATAGAGAGCGGTGTCGAGACTGCGATGACTCTCAGGGATGAGAGAGACCTTCTGCTTGATGAATTGTCGGGATATGCTAAGATAGACTATACCGAGGATTCAAGAGGAATTGTATCCGTAATGCTTGAAGGTCAGTTCTTCTGTGACAACATGAGCGTGTCGCACCTCGGACTCGGCACGGTTGAGGGAACCGATTTCTATATTCCTGTATGGAAGGAAATGAAAAATGAGCCTCTGTACAATATGGAAATAACGATGTCCACTGCCAATAACACGGATATCGGTTCACTTAAGGGGCTGCTTGCGGCAAGAGGTACAATATCACCTACCTATGCTAATATGACGGCACCTGCACAGACAGTTACACAGATGCCTGACAGAGCAGATTACGGAAGCGACGAGGACTACAATAATGCGGTTGCCGCATACACGGCATACAGGGATTACAAGAGCTATGAGGATTGCAAGGATTATTCGGTACTTGCAAGAACAATCGCTAACTTTGATAAGCTTGTGAACAGTGTTGTCGAGAAAATCAACGATGTGCTCAGTCCTATGAAAGATGCAACGGTAACATACGTTGATGGCAACGGTAATACGGTAACATACACAGGAAAGATTCTTGATACCGACAAGGCAGGATACGGTAAGGATACCGACAAGTCAATCGGTGAGGAGCTTTTTTCAAGAAAATATACTGACAGATATACGAAGGTTACCGGAACAGACGGCAATACATATTATCTGTACAGCACACAGAACTCGTTTGGAACGGATTCCATATACACAATATCCAATCTTGAGATTAATCCTAAGGTTTTGAAGGATTTCTCGGTTCTTCCGTTCAACCAGGCTGACGGTAAGGTGGATTATGACAGGGCAAAAGACCTTACTGCTCAGTTCTCCGAAAAGTATCTCACTTTCGGTGACGGCACGGAGAAGATGACTTTTGAAAAATTCTATGAAGCACTTATAGATGATGTGGGCAGCGAAGGAAATGTATATGCGAGCATGGTTGACAACCAGCAGGATCTTTCAAACGGACTTGATGACGGAAGGCAGGCTGTAATGGGAGTGAACTCGGATGAGGAACTCACGAACATGATACGTTATCAGCAGGCATACAATGCGGCATCAAGATACATCAATGTCATAACGACAATGATGGATACGGTTTTACAGATTATTTAATTAAGACTTTGAGATTACAGGCTATTTTCAGATACAGAAGGGAGATGTGCAGGAATGCCGAATACATTTTTCGGAATGACAATAGGAGCCTCAGGACTTACGGCAAGTAATGCGGCAATCAATACAACAGCACACAATATATCCAACGTCAACACCAAGGGTTACACAAGACAGTCCACGGTTCAGCAGGCGAGCTATGCAATCAGAGTATATAAGCCTTACGGAGCTGTTGGAACGGGTGTAACGGTTACGGATATTTTACAGTCAAGAAGTGAATATTATGATGAGAGATACAGAACCAACAACTCCCAGTGCGGACAGTATGAGTCACTTCAGACATATTCCAATCTGGTTCAGACATATCTTGATGAGTTCAATACCGAAGGATTCATAACAGAGTACAACAATCTCTTTAAGACGATAGATGCGATTACTGCCGACCCGAGCAGCGAGGTTAAGAGAGGACAGTTTTTAAGTTATATGTCAAGTATATGCGAGTACTTTAACACGCTTTCTGCCAATCTTCAGAATACACAGAACGATATCAATGAAGAGATTAAGTCGTCCGTATCAACCATCAACACGATGGCGGAGCAGCTTGCGTCTCTCAATAAGCAGATTAACACTATAGAAGCATCAGGCGGCACGGCAAATGACCTTCGGGATTCAAGAAATCTTATAATTGACCAGCTTTCTTATTACGCTGATGTGAGAGTTGAGGAGAGAAGCATAGGCAACGGTGTGACCGACTGTACGATATTTTTTAACGGACAGGAACTTGTCGGCGGCTATAGCTACAACACACTCGAGTGCGTTGCAAGAGATACAGCGAATCCTCGAAATGCAAGCGATGCTTCGGGACTCTACGATATTAAGTGGAATAACGGAAATCCATACAATCCTTATGAGGAGAGCTCACGCGGAAGTCTTAAGGCTTTGTTTGACATGCGTGACGGTTGCAATGATTCTTACGAGGTTGTCAGGACGGATGCCGCAGGCAATCAGTCACTTGAGGTTGTGAGCGATTCTTACAGGAACCCTTCATACAAGGGAATTCCGTATTATCAGTCACAGCTCAACCGGTTTGTTACTTCATTTGCCAAGGAATTCAACGATATTATTTCCAAGGGACAGCTTGCGGATGGTACGGTCTCCGGTGAACCGTTGCTTGAGTCAAAGTATAACACGGATTATGTGACGGCAGCGAATATTACCGTGAATCAGGACATGCTGAATGACTTGTCAAAGCTTCCGTTATCCTATGATGTATCACGCGGAGACGAGAATTCTGACCTGGCGAAGGACATGTATGCGCTTAAGGACAAAATCACAATCAAGAGCGGAACATTCTGGGATTACCTTTCATCAATTGTGTCAGAGATAGGCGTTGATACGAAGAGAGCTGAGACCTTCAGCTCCAACTATTCCAATGTCAAGGCGGCAGTTGAGACACAGAGAACTTCAATATCGGGTGTTGATGAGGACGAGGAGGGTATAGACCTCGTAAAGTTCCAGCATGCGTATGACTTATCATCAAAGGTTATTTCTGTAATGAATCAGATATACAGCAAGCTCATAGAGGAGACGGGATTATAAAGTGCTGCGGACGTTGCACGGATTTAACAATTCACCGCAGACCCGCAGAAGAAGGGAGACTACATGAGAATTACGAACACTATGATGACTAACACTACGATGCGTAATGTTAATAAATCAAAGACTAATCTATATACAACAGAGCAGCAGATGGCATCACAGAAGAAGATATCGAAGCCGTCTGATGACCCTATCATAGCTATCAGAGCACTTTCGCTCAGAACGAGTCTTGCAGAGGTTGAGCAGTACTTAAAGAAGAATGTCCCTGATGCAAAGGCGTGGATTAAGCTTACCGAGACATCACTCGACAATATGGACGGTATCTATACGGATCTTGTAAAGCTCTGCACACAGGGTGAGAACGATACATTCGAGACTACCAACAGGCAGGCGATAATACAGAGTATACAGCAGTACAAGGAGGCGATGTATGCGGAGGGCAATGCGGACAGCTCGGGAAGATATATTTTCACGGGCTACAGAACTGACCGTTCCCTTACATTCCTTAACTCAACTGAGACACAGGTGTCATACAAGATTAAACAGAACTTTACGGGTGAAGACTTTACAACCGCAAAATACATGAAGAACAGTGTGGATATCGATAACATAGCAAGCATTCCGTCATCCGCAACACCTGAGACAAAGGAAGTATACAGACTCAGACTTGCCTATGATAATTGTGCTTACGATGCAGCCGATGCGGACACGATTCCTTCAATAACTGTTGACGGTCAGGCATACACCGGAACCGTGGCGGCTGTAAGCTCACAGGAGTTAGAGCAGCTTATCACTGCAGGGAATATGGCTGATGATACGGCATATTATGTGTATGATAAGGGTGAGATTGCATTCTCTGAGAACACATACAAGACGCTCAAGGGTGCGTCAGACATATCCGTTCAGTTCCGCAAGGATGAATTCGAGAAGGGAGATATCCGCCCGGAGCATTATTTTGACTGTGAGGACTTAACTAACGGTCAGGTATACACATTGGGAGATAATCAGGACATTGAGTATACTATCAATTTCAGCCAGACGCTCAAGGTCAACACAAGGGCAACAGATGTATTAAGCTACAATATAGGAAGAGACCTGGACGACCTTATGAGCAGTCTGACTAATGTGGCTGATATTGAGGCTAAGATCACCAAGCTTACGGATATGAAGAATTCCGAGCTGTATGCAGGTAAGAAGGATCAGATAGAATCAATGATTGAAGCCTCAAATAAGGAGCTTGATTACGCTAAGAGCTATATGGAAGACCTTTTTGCGAAGGGCATCACGCAGATGAAGGGTTATCAGTCCACACTCAACTCGGAGATATCGGATGTCGGAAGCCGCGAGGTAAGACTTACGCTTGCCGAGAGCAGACTCACACAGCAACAGACAACCTTCAAGGACTTAAAGTCCAAGAACGAGGATGTTGAGCTTGAGGACATCACCGTTGAGTTCGCATCGGCTGAGACAGTGTATGATGCTGCCATCGCAACTGCGGCAAAGACCGTGAGACAGTCATTGCTGGATTACATCTGATATGTATAGGTAATTGCGAAACTATATAATTGAAAGCGGACGTTGTACAAATTTAACAATTCACCACAGGCACGCTTTCGCTACATGAATCACGCAACGGTACATAACGCAGTGAAATACACTGCCTAAGTACCGGCGGCTTCATAGTACCTGCTTGCGAATTTGTTAAATTTGCACAACTGTATATCGTCAAAATTGCGTTTCGCAATTGGCTATCTAATATGTATTAGGGAAGGAGAAATACCATGAAGGTAAATACTCGTTTATTTGGGGAGATAGATGTAGCTGAGGATAGGATAATCAGTTTTACGGCAGGCATTATGGGATTTGAGGAATATGTACACTACACGCTTATCTTTAATGCTGAGAAAAAGGGCAATATTATGTGGCTTCAGTCTCTTGATGAGCCGGAGCTTGCATTTACCGTTATGGACCCTATGAAGATTGTGCCGGAGTACAATCCTGTCGTTGAGGATGAATGGCTTGCACCTCTCGGGGAGGTTGAGACGGAGGATGATTATTTCCTTCTCTCAGTTGTCACGGTACCGTCAGACCTTACTAAGATGACGGCTAATCTCAAGGCTCCGATTGTAATCAACATGAAGACAATGAAGGCTTGCCAGATTATTGTCAACAATGATGACTATCAGGTACGTTACAATGTATATGATTGTGTAAAGAAGATGAAGGAGGGTGCCGGATGCTAGCTCTTTCGAGAAAAAAAAATGAATCTATTGTAATAGACAACAACATAGAGATAACAGTGCTTGATATCAAGGGTGACCAGATAAAGCTCGGAATCACAGCACCTAAGTCCGTGCCTGTATACCGCAAGGAAGTGTATGTACAGATTAAGGATGCCAATAAGGCGGCAAGCCGGTCCGACGGCGCGGAGGCACTTAAGAAGCTTCTTGGGTAGTCAGCGGAGACTTTTACCGGTATAATTCGGATGTAAAAGCATAAGTCAGTGTACGGGTGTATAATGTGTTATGTTTATACACATAAGCTCCGTTGTGCGAAGCAGGATGTTCTAAGAACTCTGATAAAAGTATTTTTATTATACGCCATCGATGCAAAGCAGACTTCCGTGTCTGCGTTGCATCTAATCCGGCATCCGTGCCGGATTTGGCTGGGATATGGACAGAATGCTAAGAACATCCAAGCTTCTTCCAAAAGTCGTTATGTGCATAAACATAACACATTATACACCGGCAGCCGGGTTAGATATGCTTTTACATCCGAATTGCGATAGTAAAAATCCTCATGACTGCTAAACTTTTTATGTTCAGCAGCCGAAATACAGATGAGAGGGTAATAAGGAGCAGCTAAAGTAAAAGGTAACGTCAGTAATGTTTATGAACACATGGAGGTGTCTTGAAATGACGATTGAAGGAATTAAGAATGCTGTAAATACTGTTACAGCGGGTGCTTCGACGAATGTTACGAAGCAGCAGTCTGTTACCGAGACAAAGGAAGTCAGTGTACAGAACAATAAGCAGGCGGCAGATGCAGGAAATGCATCGGCAGCGGGAAAGAATAGCTCACAGGTTAAGGACAACGGAGCACAGGAGGAGAGCAGGGAGCAGGAGTACCAGATAAGCGAGAAGGCACTCAAGCAGAGAATCTCCGACATCAACCGTAAGCTTAACAACAACACGATTGCAGAGTTCGGATATCACGATGATACCAACAGAGTAACAATTAAGATAGTGGACAAGGATACCAAGGAGACAATCAAGGAGATTCCTCCTGAGAAGACTCTTGACCTTATAGCTAAGGCATGGGAGCTTGCAGGTATTCTTGTGGATGAACGAAGATAGGGAGGGAAAGAATATGGCGATAAGAGTCAGTGGACTTATATCAGGACTTGATACAGACTCGATTGTTCAGGAGCTCGTATCAGCTTACTCTACCAAGAAGGAAAAATATGAAAAGGCTCAGACGAAGCTGGAATGGAAGATGGATGCATGGAAGACCATGAACAGCAAGATATACGGCTTCTATACATCAAGCCTTTCATCAATGAGAATGTCCAATTCATATAACCTCAAGACGAGCTCGGTATCCGACAGTAATGTTGCCAAGGTTACGGCGTCATCGTCGGCGGTTAACGGAACACAGAAGCTCAAGGTTAAGCAGCTTGCCTCATCAGGATATATGACGGGCGGCGTGATAAGCCAGTCAGATGGTTCTAAAGTAACCGGAAGTACGTCGCTTAGTGCTCTTGGAATACAGACCGGAAGTAAGATTGCCGTCAATGACAGTGAAATAGAAGTAACCTCGGACCTCACGGTTGATAAGCTTATTGCAAAGCTTAAAGACGCAGGTGTGAGTGCTAATTTTGATGAGAAGAATCAGAGATTCTTTATTAATTCCTCGAAGTCGGGTGCGGAAGGTGAGTTCACCATCACTGCAAACAATGCGGATGGACTCAGCGCAATTCAGTCTCTTGGCTTGTTTGCAGTCAAGGATGTCGACGGCAACGAGACAGCGGATATGGCAAAATATCGTGAGCTTGCCAAGAACGGAACCGGAGAGCAGAAGAGCATAGCGGCTGCGATTGTTGCGGCGGTTGACAAGTCTACGACTTACACGGAATCGGAGCTTGCGGCATATAACAGCACGATTTCCGCATATAATCAGAAGGCATCGGCTGTATCCGGGTACGAGTCGAAGCAGACGGTTGTAAAGAACTACGAAGAACAGAAGGCAATTGCTGAGAAGCATGAGAGCAAGCTTGATGAGTACAGAAAATTACTCGTAAAAGAGACTGTTCAGAATGATGACGGCACGGAAACAGAGGTTGAATATACAGATGCCGAGCTGGCAGACATGAAGCAGTATATAAAGGACAATAACGGTGCAAGTGACTCCGATACTATTAAGAAGCTGGAAGAATACACCAAAATTGTTAATGCCCGGGCTTATCTTGACGAATACAATACAGCTGATGCATATATCAGTGATTCTGCCAACAAGACGGCATATGCTGAATCGAAGGCATTCATTGATGATGCAGATAATATAACAGCTTACAATGAAGCTAAGACATATGTGGAGGACACCGCAAATATTGCGGCTTACAATGAAGCTAAGACTGCGGTAAGCTCATCATCGGCAGCTTCCTTCACATCGGATGCGGCAAGAATAAGCGGGCAGGATTCCATTATTGAACTTAATGGTGCCACCTTTACAAGCAGTACCGGAACATATTCAATTAACGGACTCTCCATCACGGCAATGCAGGTTACAGGCAACAATGAAGTAAGCATCACGACATCCACGGATACACAGGCTATCTATGACAAGATTAAGACCTTTCTCGGAAAATACAATGAGCTTATCAAAGCGATGGACACGGCTTACAATGCAACCTCGGCAGGAGATTATGAGCCGCTCACTGATGATGAGAAGGAGGAGATGACCGATTCCCAGATAGAGAAGTGGGAGACGAAGATTAAGGATGCACTTCTCCGTAGGGACAGCACACTCGGCAATGCATCTTCATCAATGAAGAGTATTATGAATTACAGCTTTGACATCAACGGAAAGTCATATTCACTCGCCACATTTGGTATTAACACATTGGGATATTTTTCAGCGGACACGAATGAGAGAGGCTGTCTGCATATAGACGGTGATGAGGATGATTCCAATACCTCAGGTAATACGGATAAGCTCATGGCTGCAATCAATGAGGATCCTGAGGCAGTGACATCCTTCTTCCAGCAGTTATCCAATAAGCTGTATGATGACCTCACGAAGAGAATGGCTTCATCAAACGTAAGCAGTGTATATACGATATACAATGACAAGCAGATGTCCAGCGAGTACAGTGATTATAAGGACAAGATTGATAAGTGGCAGGATAAGCTTGACTATTATGAGGAGTACTATTACAAGAAATTCTCAGCTATGGAGACGGCACTCTCAAAGCTTCAGTCATCCACGTCGTCGCTTTCGAACCTTTTAGGTTCATGATGTGCTTTACATTGCGGCTATAATTTGATAAAATACATAAGTAATTACATTACAGCCCGTTATGCGAGATATAGCGGGCTGTATGGTGCGCAATAAGAGGAGGTCACGGTATGAATACACCGGCAGGATATCAGCAGTACGAGAAGAACAAGATCCTCACGGCATCACCTGCAGAGCTTACACTTATGCTGTATGAGGGAGCAATCAAGTTCGCCAATATAGCGGTTATGGCTATTGAGAAGGGGGATATTGAGAAGGCTCATAACAATATTCGTAAGGTTGAGAGAATCATAGAAGAGTTTCAGGCTACACTTAACCACAAGTATCCTGTTGCCAAGGATTTCGATGAAGTGTATAAGTATCTTCAGCAGAAACTTCTTGAGGCGAATATCAAGAAGGACAAGGAGATTATGGAGGAAGTCTTGAGACATCTTAGAACCATGCGAGATACATGGAAGGATGTAATGAGACTCGCCAAGACACAGACAAAGTAGAGCCGCTCAGAAAGTGAGGAACTGCATGGGCATAACAGAGAGCTACATAACAATACTTGATGAGAGCCTTGATAAGAAGATAGAGCTTCTTGATGCACTCAACGTACTCAATGTGCAGCAGACGGAGCTTCTCGACAGGGAGAAGTTCGACGAGGAAGGCTTTCACGGACTGAATGAGAAGAAGGCAGAGCTTATTGACAAGCTCAATGCCATGGACGACGGCTTTCAGCTGGTATATGATAAGGTGAAGGGCGAGCTTGACGGCAATCGAGACAGATACGCTGAGCAGATTAGGATGCTTCAAGGTAAGATATCACAGATTATGGAGAAGAGCAATCACCTGATGGCGGAGGAGCAGCGCAATAAGGAACGCATCAAGAATAAATTCACCGCACGCCGCAAAGAAATCAGCAGTGTAAAGAAGAACAACCGGTATGCAGCGAATTATTATAAGACGATGAACAAGGTTACAAGTGAACCCGTGTTCATGGATAAAAAAAAGTAAATTTTTAAAAAAAGATATTATTCGGGTATAAAGTTATGAGACTTGCATCCGATATAATATACAGAAGGTAAGAAATACTTACCAACTTGGGAATCTCAAGATTCCTACAACATTACATATCGGCATGGATGCCGATTGATATTCAAGGAGGAATACATTATGGTAGTACAGCACAATCTTACAGCGATGAACGCTAACAGACAGTTAGGTATCACAACAAGCGCACAGGCTAAGTCATCTGAGAAGTTATCTTCCGGATACAGAATCAACAGAGCAGGCGATGACGCAGCCGGTCTTTCTATTTCCGAGAAGATGAGAAGCCAGATCAGAGGTCTTAACAAGGCATCTGACAACGCTTCAGACGGTATCTCCCTTATTCAGACAGCAGAAGGTGCTCTTAACGAGGCACACTCCATTCTTCAGAGAATGAACGAGCTCGCTACACAGGCTGCTAACGATACCAACACATCAACTGATAGAAATGCTATCAAGGATGAGATGGACGCTCTTGCTTCCGAGCTTGACAGAATCCAGTCTACAACACAGTTCAATACACAGAACTTGTTAACCGGTTCATTCAGCGGCAAGCAGCTTCAGATCGGTGCCCTTAAGGGACAGACAATCACAATTTCTATCAGCAAGATGTCAGCTTCTAAGATTGGTTTAACATCTGCTAAGCTTAAGGTAAGCTCTAACGCATCAGCTGGTATTACAATGAGCGCTATTCAGAAGGCTATTGAGAGCGTATCTACACAGAGATCTAAGCTCGGTGCCCTTCAGAACAGACTTGAGCACACAATCGCTAACCTTGACACAACATCTGAGAACACATCTTCAGCTGAGTCACGTATCCGTGATGTTGATATGGCTGAGGAGATGGTTAACTACAGCAAGAACAACATCCTTGCTCAGGCTGGACAGTCTATGCTTGCACAGGCTAATCAGTCAACACAGGGCGTTCTTTCCTTACTTGGCTAATCAGTTGTAAGACAACTATCATGAGTAAAGACCGGTGGTTTCACCGGTCTTTATTTTTGTGTAATAGGAACAAAGTTTCCTATTACGATTCAGGTGTCAAAACATCCTGATTTATTTTAAAAGCGTATAGCATGTTATATTTATACATATCAGCTCCGTTGTACGAAGCAAGTTGTTCTAAGGGTTCTGAAAAAATATTTCTGCTTCCGCCACCGTTGCAAAATCAGCCCTCCATGGCTGTTTG
>UQZF01000046.1 GCA_900545455.1 uncultured Eubacteriales bacterium | reverse complement strand
TAATATCGCGGGGTGGAGCAGTCTGGAAGCTCGTCGGGCTCATAACCCGAAGGTCATAGGTTCAAATCCTGTCCCCGCTACTCAAATCGTACGCCCAGATAGCTCAGTCGGTAGAGCAGAGGACTGAAAATCCTCGTGTCACTGGTTCGATTCCGGTTCTGGGCACTTTTTAAAGAGAATCTTATTGATTCTCTTTTTTTGTTATTCAAAATATAATAATCTGATTTTCACAAAGACGTAAATGCAAATAAAAATATCAAAAGAGAGGTGCCGAATGACTTTTGCGGAGAAGCTGTCAGAATTAAACAAAAAAAATGTATATCCGCTGCACATGCCGGGTCATAAAAGGCAGATGGAGCTTCCGAATCCATACAGCATAGACATAACCGAGATAGACGGATATGACAATCTTCATGCGCCTGAGGGAATGATAAGGGAGTTAGAGGACAGGGTAAGCCGCCTGTACGATGAGAAGCGTGAATTTATTGAGAGGAGCTATGTGCTTGTAAACGGGAGCACCTGCGGAATATTGTCAGCCATCTCGGCGGTAACAAAGTATGGCGGCAGGATTTTGATGGGGAGAAACAGTCACAAGTCCGCATACAACGCACTGTGCATACGAGGCTTGGACGCGGATTATCTGTACCCTGAGAACATATATGAGATGCAGATGAACGCGGCAGTCACGCCGGAGGAGGTCAGGAGTGAGCTTGCGGAGAGTGCCGATATTGCGCATGAGCATGACATTACTTCTAATGTGGAAAGAGCGTACTTGGCGGTATATGTGACTTCGCCGACGTACGAGGGAATTGTGAGCGATATAGAGGAGCTTGCGGATATTGCGCACGAGTATAATATACCTTTGATTGTGGATGAGGCACACGGGGCGCACTTTGGGCTCGCTGAAGGGTTCCCGGATACGGCGATAAGAAAAGGCGCAGATATAGTGATACAGAGCATTCACAAGACGCTCATGGGAATGACGCAGACGGCAATTCTGCATTTGTCCAAGGCTGCGGTTGAGAACGGGAGAGTTGATGTCGAGCGGCTGGAATATTTTTTGAGGGCGTACCAGAGCAGCAGCCCTTCGTATGTTCTCATGGCTTCGGTCGACGAGTGCGTGAGAATGCTCGAGGATAAAGAAAAAAGGGAAAAATTATTTGCGGGGTATAGGAAAAGACTCGAAAATATCCACAACCGCGCGAAAAAATGGAAAGATATTCACTTTTTTGAGCCGGATGCGGGTTGGAATGTGGATAAAGATTCGATCTTTGATTATGACAGTGGAAAATTGGTTATATATTCGGAGAGAGGGGCTTTGTCGGGAAAGCAGATATACGATATTCTGAGGGATGAGTATGCGATGCAGCCCGAGATGTCGCTCGGAAGGTACTGCCTTGCGATGACCTCGTGCATGGACACGGCGGAGGGCTTTGACAGGCTCGCTGATGCGCTCGAAGAAATTGACAGCCGTGTGGGTGCTGAATTATACTGTAGTAAAGCGGTGGAGACTATGGCATGCGGTCAGCGCAGAATGAAGAAAAAATACACCGTGGCACAGGCTTTTGAGATGGAAAAGAGTGTGCAAAAGCTGGCGGAGGGAATGATTTCGGGGGATTACGGTTATGTGTACCCGCCGGGGATTCCTTTCATCGTTCCGGGTGAAGTAGTTACAAAAGAAATAATATGTGATATAATAAATGCGAGTGTGTCAGGATACGAGGTGCACGGTGTTGTGTTTGACAATGGTGAGCCATATATGAAGGTGTTGAAGGCAGACACTTAGAAAATGAGTATCATATACAGGAAGGCAGCATAGAGATGGGGAAGATATTTTTTATTTCGGGAAAGAGCTCGACGGGCAAGGATACCATATATAAGAGGCTTTTTGATGACGCGGAGCTTGGATTTAAGAAGATAACGATGTACACGACCAGACCTATGCGCGCGGGCGAACGAAACGGCGAAGAGTACTTTTTTGTAAACGATGACGAGGCAGAGGCGCACGAGAAGGACGGCAGTATAGTTGAGATGCGAGTGTACAATACGGTATATGGTCCGTGGAAGTATTATACGAGAAATGACGGGCAGATTAATCTTGATGGAAACGATAATTATCTGGCATTGGGGACGATAGAAGCATATAGGAAATACTGTGAATACTTTGGAAAAGAAAATGTCTGTCCGATATATATAGAGGTTGATGACGGTGTGAGATTGGGACGTGCTCTGGAGCGCGAACGCAGACAGCAGAGACCTCAGTATAGGGAAATGTGCAGACGTTTCATAGCGGACGACGATGATTTTTCCGAAGATAATATGAAGCTGTGCGGAATTGAAAGACGTTTTGTGAATGACAAGCTTGATGAGTGTATAGACGAGATAAAGGCATATATAAAAGAAAATGCCTGATGTATGTATAGAATTGTGGTCGGAAATATGATAAAATGTGCAAAAGCGTTGCTTTATCATTTTGGGAGGTTGTTTTCATGGACATTAAAGTTAATGATGTGAGCAAAGCGATGCCTGTAGAGAATCAGACCAGACCATCACAGGCAGACGGAACTTTTAAGTTCATATTGGCAAGCAATGTCGAGGATGCTGAGCTTAACAGCAGACTTAACTCACTTATGACCCAGATAACGGAGCAGGGCGAGAAAATTGCCAAGCATACGGATATAAGTGATATGAGACGCTACCGCGAGCTGGTAAAGGATTTCATGAATGAGGTCGTCAACCGCTCGCACGAGTTTTCCAGAGAGAACTTTCTCGACAGACGCGGCCGTCACAGAGTGTACGGTATTGTGAAGCTTGTCGATAAGAACCTCGATGATCTTGCAACAGAGCTTCTGAAAGATGAGAAGGACAATCTTGCCATACTCAGCAAGGTGGGCGAGATAAGAGGGCTTCTCATAGATATATCAACATAATGTTAGGAAAGGATGGGGTGTTTTATGGCAGATTTCAAAGATATTTTGGGACATGAGGGTATTATCGAACATTTACAGAATGCGATTTCCATGAATAAGGTATCCCATTCCTATATAATAAGCGGTGAGGACGGACTTGGAAAGAGAATACTCGCGGACGCATTTGCCAAGGCTCTCCAGTGTGAGGAGGGGACGGCGGTTCCGTGCGGAAAATGTCATTCCTGCATTCAGGCGGAGTCGGGTAACCAGCCCGACATAATCCATGTCACACATGAGAAGCCGAACTCCATCGGTGTCGACGATGTGAGAACACAGCTTGTAGATGACATTGTGATAAAGCCTTACAGCAGCAGATATAAGGTGTATATAATTGATGAGGCGGAGAAACTCACGGTGCAGGCTCAGAACGCCATCCTAAAGACGATTGAGGAGCCTCCGGTGTATGCGGTGATCATTTTTCTCACCAACAACACGGGTGTATTTCTGCCGACAATCATGTCGAGGTGCGTGACACTCAGTCTCAAGCCGGTGAAAAATCAGCTCATTATAGAGTACCTGATGAAGAAGTGCCAGGTGCCGGAGTATCAGGCGGAGCTTTGCGCGGCGTTCGCACAGGGACGTCCGGGAAGGGCTGTCAAGCTTGCGGCATCACCTGATTTTGAGGAGATTAAATCAGATATAATTAAGCTTCTCAAGAATATACATAATATGGAGCTTACCGAGCTGGTTGTGGCAATTAAGGAAATCAACAACTACGATATAAGCGTTGATGACTGCCTTGACATTATGACACTCTGGTTCAGGGATGTGCTTTTGTTCAAGGTGTCAAGAGATCCTAATGCCCTCATTTTCAGCGACGAGGTTGCGGATATAAGAAAGGCTGCCGGAAAGAGCTCGTACGAGGGTCTTGAGACAATCATGGAGGCGTTTGACAAAGCGAAGGTTCGACTTCATGCGAATGTTAATTTTGATATGGCGATGGAGCTTTTGCTCTTAACAATTAAGGAAAATTAGAAGCGAGGATTGATATGGTAAAGGTTATAGGTGTCAGATTCAGAAGAGTCGGAAAGATATATTACTTTGATCCGCTCGATATGGATATTAAGCAGGGTGACCATGTAATTGTGGAGACTGCAAGAGGTGTTGAGTACGGATATGTCGTGCTCGGAATAAGAGAGGTTGCGGAGGATAAGGTTATTCTTCCTCTGAAGCCGGTTATCAGGATTGCAACTCCGAAGGATGATGACCAGGAGCTCAACAATAAGGCGAAGGAGAAGGACGCATTCAATATCTGCCTTGAGAAGATTAAGAAGCACGGGCTTGAGATGAAGCTCATAGATGCGGAGTACACCTTTGACAATAATAAGGTGCTCTTCTACTTTACGGCTGACGGAAGAATCGATTTCAGAGAGCTTGTAAAGGACCTCGCGGCTGTGTTTAAGACGAGAATCGAGCTTCGCCAGATTGGTGTGAGAGACGAGACTAAGATACTCGGTGGTATCGGAATATGTGGCAGACCGCTCTGCTGCAGCACTTATCTCTCAGAGTTCGTTCCGGTGTCAATTAAGATGGCGAAGGAGCAGAGCCTCTCACTCAACCCGACGAAGATTTCGGGTGTGTGCGGCAGACTTATGTGCTGTCTCAAGAACGAGGAGGAGACCTATGAGGAGCTTAACAGCAAGCTTCCTAATGTCGGAGACTTCGTGACGACATCCGATAAGCTTAAAGGAGAGGTGTCAAGTGTCAATGTGCTCCGCCAGCTTGTCAAGGTTATCGTAACGCTTGATAACGATGAGAAGGAAATCCGTGAGTACAAGGTTGAGGATTTGAGGTTCAAGCCTAAGAGAAAGAGAGACAGCAACAACATCAATGATGATGAGCTTAAAGCGTTAGAGGCATTAGAGCGCAAGGAAGGAAAATCGAAGTTAGATGACAATTAATCTTAAAGCCAATGAGCGGCTTGATGATTTACAGAGAAACGGATATAAGCTTATTCAGAATTCCACCGTATTCTGCTTTGGCATGGATGCGGTGCTTCTGACTGCTTTTTCCACGATAAAGGATGGGGAAAACATGATTGACTTAGGTTGTGGCAATGGTGTTATCCCTATTTTATTAAAGGGAAAAACAAAGGGCGCTCATTTTACGGGACTGGAAATTCAGGATATAAATGTGGATATGGCAAGGCGAAGTGTGGAGTACAACGGTATCGGCGATAGCGTGGATATTGTGCAGGGCGATATAAAGGAGGCTTGCACGATATTTAAGAAGGGCTCATTCGATGTCGTGACGAGTAATCCGCCGTATATGACGCAGAATCACGGGCTCACGAACCCTGAGAGCCACAAGGCTATCGCAAGGCATGAGCTTTTGTGCACGCTCGAGGATGTGGTAAGCGCGGCAGCAGGGCTTTTAAAGTCGGGCGGACGTTTTTACATGGTACACAGACCGCAGCGCCTTGATGAGATATTTGGTGTGATAAAGAGATATGGCATGGAGCCTAAGAGAATGAGACTTGTGTATCCTTTTATCGACAAGGAAGCCAACATGGTGCTCATCGAGTCGATTAAGGGCGCAAAGCCGATGCTCAAGGTGGAAAAGCCACTCGTGATATATGCAGAGCAGGGAGTATACACTAAGGAGGTACACGACTTATATGAATGAGAATGGAGTTGGCGAGCTCTATCTTTGCGCGACGCCGATAGGAAATCTTGAGGATATGACTTTTCGCTGCATAAGGATTCTCAAGGAGGCGGATGTCATTGCGGCGGAGGATACGAGAAACAGCATAAAGCTTCTCAATCATTTTGAGATAAAGACGCCGATGACGAGCTACCACGAGTTCAATAAGGTGGAGAAGGCGCGTGTGCTTGTCGATAAGATGCTTCACGGCGAGACGGTTGCGCTCATAACGGATGCGGGCACCCCGGGAATCTCAGATCCGGGTGAGGAGCTCGTAAGACAGTGCGTTGAGGCGGGAATCAGGGTTACTCCGGTTCCGGGAGCGGCGGCGTGCATAAATGCGCTTATAATCTCGGGAATGCCGACAAGACGCTTCTGCTTCGAGGCGTTTCTGCCGTCGGACAAGAAGGAGAAGGCGGAGGTTTTAGAGCAGTTAAAGACGGAGCAGAGAACCATAATAATATATGAGGCGCCTCACAGGCTCATAAGGACGTTGACGGAGCTTGAGGGTACACTCGGAGGCATGAGAAAAATAGCGGTCTGCAAGGAGCTCACAAAGAGGCATGAGACGGTGTACCGCGACACGATTTCGGGTGCGCTCAACTACTACACGATAAATGAGCCTAAGGGTGAGTATGTGCTTGTGATTGAGGGAAAGAGCAGCGAGGAGCTCGTTCTTGAGAAGCGCGCGGCTTGGGATGACATGAGCATTGAGGAGCACATGGAAATGTACACCTCAAAGGGCATGGACAGAAAGGAAGCCATGAAGCAGGTTGCAAAGGACAGGGGCGTGTCAAAGAGGGACATCTACAACGCGCTTCTTGACTGACGCGCTAAGGAGGCATAATGCAGGTTAACAAAAGGATTACACATATAATCGCATTTGTGTGCACACTGCTTGTGGCGGCAGCTCTGTTCGTGTATTGGGGAAACGGTAAGCGCGTCACCTTCTGTGACGAGGTTTACACCTACACCATAGTCAATTCCAACAGCCTTGCATCGTACAATGTCAACAGTTGGATGAGCGGTGACGATTTTGTAAGGGCACTCACCCACGACGGCAGCGATTACTATGAGCAGATGCTCACAAATATAAAGAGCGACAAGGTTCATCCGCCGCTCTACTATATACTTGTGTATATTTCGGCTAAGCTTGCGGGAACGCGGCTTGCGGTGTGGACAGGTCTGCTCGTGAATCTTGCGGCTTTTCTCGGCACGGCGGTCATACTTTTTCTTATATTTAAGAAGCTGTTTGAGAATCCGATTGCACAGGCACTCGGAACAATCGGTATTCTGTGGACACAGTGCATGATCTCCGATGCGATGCTCATAAGAATGTATATGCTTTACACGTTCTTTACGGCGCTTTTCGCGTATGCGAATCTCAGGCTTATGACGGAGAAGGATGAGGGCACACGGGCACGAAAGGCAGCGGTGCAGGTATTTGACTATGCGCTTCTCGCACTGTCGGTGGTCGGCGGCTTCATGACGCAGTACTATTTTGTGTTCTTCGTGATGGGCTTCGGGCTTTTTGCCGTGATATACAATATAGTTAATAAAAAATATTGGAACATACTAAAATATGCCGTGAGCATGGTCGTGGCGGCGCTCATTTTCAATATGCTGTGGGGCTACTGGTTTGAGGCGATAACCTCGAACACCCACTCGGCGAGCGTGATTGGCAATGCGAAGGGCGTGCTGTCGCACCTTGGAAGCATATTTGCGGCGTACAAGCTTGTCATGATGTATGTGTTTGAGAAGGCATACAGGGTGTTCATGGTGCTCATTCCGCTTCTCATCGCGGCATTCTACATCCTGACAAAGAAGGAAAATAAGGTCATAAGGGCTTATGCGGGCGGTGTCTACGGAGTTGCCTTCATGTACGCGGTCATCATAAACATTCTCACACCCGATTATCTCTCATCGACGAGATACTACTATGCGGCGATGATGCTCGTTCTGCTTGCAACCGTTATATGCGTGTTCGCGATCGCGGAGCGTTTTGCGGGGAGAGAGGGCAGAAGGAGCGTGTTCGTGAGCACAGGCGTCGGAGCGTCGGTTGTCGCGCTGAATGTGGTTCTCACGGCGACGGGCTTTGGGATAGACTATTACCCCGACACAAAGGAGTATGACAACACGACGAAGCTACTCGAGAGCTACAGCGGTATCCCTTGGATAATCGGTGGTGACATGAACTGGCTGATTGACAGCGCAATGTTCGACTACACGATTCCCGAGAGGATAATGCCGCTCAACATCAACGGCGAGGTAACCTACGGTGCGTTTGACGGTGTCGACGAGTTCATACTTGCGCAGAGCGATGATTCGGAGTTCATAACGCAGAAGAATCTCTACAATTTCATTATGGCGACGGGAAAAAATGTTGATGTGGAGAAGCTTGCTTCAAGGGGCTATGTGAATTATTTCTACTGCCGCACCACGAGCGGTGACGGAGCGGGGCAGCAGGCGGTGGATGATTTTATTGAGCAGAATAAGGATACACTTTGGATTGTCGTAAACGATGACGGCTGGTACGATGCAGAGAAGCTCTTCCCTGACGGAGCACCTGAGAATATTCTGTTCATCGACCGCGACACCGCGTATGACACCGAAGGAAAGTATAAGGGCTGCACCCATGCGGCAATACTGACATCGCTCTACGGCGATGACGTCGTCGACGTGGCGGTCTACTATATGATTGGCTCGACGGGAAGCTTCTACGGAAGTGAGTACGTGGGAACGACTGACAATGGCACGGTTGCGGTGTATAGCTGTGATTTGATAATTGAATAGTTTTGAAAAATGAACACCGTGTTCAGGTCTGTTACGACTGAGCACGGTGTTTTGATTTTCAGATATTAAATATTAAAGCTTGGAAATCTCGGAGATAAGCGTGTTTACCTCCTCCTCGGTGGTGCCCAGCTTGTGCAGAAGCGGACGACGGTTCCGCGCTCGGTGCGGTTCTCCTCCTCGAAGATAAACTTCTTGGAGAGAGAGGATTTCTGCTCATCGGTGAGGATGACGAACTGCTGGTTGGTGTAGCTGTCAACCCACTCAGGGATGCCTTTTTCGGCAAAGGCTTTCTTTATCCTCATGGCGAGCTCGTCGGCGCGCTTGGTGATTGCGAAGTACTCACCGTTTTCAAGGAGTGTGGCAAACTGAAGTCCGAGAAGCCAGCCCTTGGCGAGAACGGCTCCGTTCTGCTTCATGTATGCCTTGAAGCGGTGCTTTAGGGCGACAGCGGTTATGACGACTGCCTCCCCGAAGAGGGCGCCGCACTTGGTTCCGCCGATATAGAACACGTCAGCGAGCTCGGCGAAATCCTTGAGCGTCACGTCATTTTTTTCGGAGCCGAGTCCGTAGCCCATTCTTGCGCCGTCGACGAAGAGGTACATGCCGTACTCCTCGCACACGGCGTGGATGTCCTGCAATTCCTTCAATGAGTACAGGGTTCCCTGCTCGGTAGGAAATGATATATAGACGAGCTTCGGCTCGGTGAGATATTCGGGCTCGTCCGCATCGTAGTATGCGGCTGCACAGCGGCGTATCTGCTCCGCGGAAATTTTGCCGTCCGTGTTCGGAAGCTCGAGAATCTTATGTCCTGTATTCTCGATAGAGGCTGCCTCGTGGCAGTTGATATGACCTGTGTCCGCGGCAATTACGCTCTGTACGGGGTTAAGCGCCGCGTCAATCACAATAAAATTAGCCTGTGTGGCACCCGGGAAGAAGCGCACGTCAGCGTCCGGGCGGTCGAGCATCTCCCTTATGATGAAGGAAGCCTTCTCGCACAGCTCGTCCTCGCCGTAGCCGCCGAAGCTCATCCCGTTGGTATCGGCGATAGCCTTCAAAATCGAAGGGTGTGCACCATGGTTGTAATCATTGTTGAAACGTATCATGTCATCAATCCTCCTTGGTTTTGATTGGTATTACGCAAACAAAAGTGCCAGCGATACGATGAGCTGCAGGATGGCGAAGCGGAACACAACCTGTGTGTCGGACCAGTTCTTGTTCTTGCGGGCGTGGTCGTGAAGCGGTGTCCTTGTGTTTGCAAGAATCTTAATCTTAAGAAAACGAAGCAGGAAAACCTTAACAAGTCCGAGTCCGCCGTCGAGAATGATGACGATGGCGGCAGGGATGTATAAGAGCGGGCTTCCTGTCTTGAGCGCGCATATTGCGATGAAAAAGCCTATTGCGCGGGAGCCTGCATCACCCATGAGCAGTCGGCTCGGGGATGCGTTAAACCAGAGGTATGCGAGCACGCACACGGCAAAGAGAAGAATCATGTGCATGAAAGCACTGTCCGTTCCCTTTATGCTGCAAATACCGTACATGGTGGCGAGTGTTATGAGGGAGAGTGTTCCGGAAAGACCGTCGACACCGTCCGTGCAGTTGGTCACGTTTATCGATACCCAGATAAGGATGACTGCAAGTATGATAAAAAGCCATGCAGGGAGAGTTATGCCCGCATCCGTGTAACCGAAGTTTATTGTAGTGCCGTTGTAGTTGACGTATGTAAATGCTGCTGCGAGCGCGATTACGAGGTCAATCAAGCCTTTTTTGTACTCACCCCAAGGTGACTTGGAGCTGTCGTCTAAGTAGCCGCTCACCATGGATGCAATCACGAGAATTATGTAGATAAGAAACTCGTTCGAGTACGGCACAAATATAAGCGAAAACAGCGAGAATACAAGTATGAAAAGGATGCCCGCGCCTCTCGGTTTTCCCTGTGAAATCTTTCCGTTGATGGCAAAAGCACGTCCCTGGTCGCGAGGGAGCATTCCCTGGCAGGATTTGATGATGATGCAGGTTGTAAGAAACGCTGCAATGAGACTGATAAATGTAATTATGTCGATATACTTGTAATCTATAAATCGAAAAATCATAAGTACCTCCTGATGTAATTTTGTATATAATAAATGTCCTTCTTATTATAAAAAAGCACGGCAATATTGGCAAGAGTAAATCCGCCGAATTGTGCGACAATAATTGTCAAAAAACGTGACAATTGGTCAGAAAAATGATATAATTATTATAATATTTACGGAATAGTTTTTTATATGGTCTGTTCATGCGGCAGGCAGGACAGACCTAAGTACATCATAAGTGGATGGGCATGGAGGATATATATGGAACGTACTAAGGTATTTTTGACCGAAGCCGACAGATATGTATTCGGTAAGGGAACTCACTATGAAATTTATGAGAAAATGGGAGCTCACTGCACTGAGTGTGACGGAAAGAAAGGTGTTTATTTTGCCGTGTGGGCACCGGCGGCGGAGTGTGTTCAGGTTGTGGGAGATTTTAACGGCTGGGACGGAAGCGGTTATGAGATGACAAGGCTCGGAGAATCGGGCATATTCGAGCTTTTTACCGATAAGGCGCAGAAAGGAAGCATGTACAAGTATCTCATTACGGCGCGTGACGGCAGGAAGTTATACAAGGCGGATCCTTACGGCAATTACTGTCAGGTAAGACCTGAGACGGCATCAATTGTGACAAGCCTTGACGGCTTCGAGTGGAAGGACGCGGAGTGGATTAAGGCTCAGAACGAGGTTGTGCATGATAAACAGGCAATTTCGATATATGAGGTTCATCCGGGTTCATGGAAGAAGAAGGATGATGGCACGGAGGACGGCTTCCTCACATACCGCGAGCTCGCGGACGAGCTTACAAAGTATGTGAAGGAGATGGGATACACACATGTTGAGCTTATGGGAATTGCGGAGCATCCTTTTGACGGATCATGGGGCTATCAGGTGACGGGCTACTATGCGCCGACTTCAAGGTACGGAACGCCGCAGGATTTCATGTATCTTGTCGACAAGCTTCACAAGAACGGAATAGGAGTCATCCTCGACTGGGTACCGGCACATTTTCCTAAGGATGCGCACGGACTTGCAGAGTTCGACGGCTGCTGTGAGTATGAGTACTCAGATCCGAGAAAGGGAGAGCATCCTGAGTGGGGCACGAAGATATTCGACTACGGAAGGAATGAGGTCTCGAACTTCCTTATCGCAAATGCGCTTTTCTGGGTTGAGAAGTTCCATGTAGACGGACTGAGGGTAGATGCGGTTGCGTCGATGCTCTACCTTGACTACGGCAAGACGCCGGGCAACTGGGTACCTAACAAGTACGGCGGCAACGGCAATCTCGAGGCGATGGAGTTCTTTAAGCACCTCAACAGCATAATGAGACAGAGAAATCCGAGAGCGATGGTCATAGCCGAGGAGTCGACGGCGTGGCCGGGAGTCACGAAGCCTGCCGAGGAGGACGGACTTGGATTCACCTTTAAGTGGAACATGGGGTGGATGCATGATTTCCTCGAGTACGTCAAGCTTGATCCGTATTTCAGAAAATATAACCACAACAAGCTTACCTTCGGAATGACCTATGCCTACAGCGAGAAGTTCATCCTTGTGCTCTCGCACGATGAGGTTGTGCACTTAAAGTGCTCAATGCTCGGCAAGATGCCGGGTGAGTACGAGGACAAGTTCGCGAACCTGAAGGTTGCATACACGTTCATGATGGGACATCCGGGCAAGAAGCTTCTGTTCATGGGACAGGATTTCGGTCAGTGGTCGGAGTGGAGTGAGAAGCGCTCGCTCGACTGGCATCTGTTGAACGAGCCGGAGCACAAGGGCGTATCGGAGTACTTTAAGGCACTTTTGCATCTGTACCGCAAGTATCCGGCGTGCTACGCGCTTGACCAGTACCCGGAGGGCTTTTACTGGATTAACCCGAACGACGGCGACAGAAGCATATACAGTTTCGTCAGATGCTCGGAGGATGGAAAGGACAATCTTCTTTTCGTATGTAATTTCACACCGGTTGCAAGACCTGACTACATGGTTGGTGTTCCGCATGAGGGAAAGTATACGCTCATTCTCGACAACGAGATGAAGGGACAGAGCACTTATACGGCAATCCACACGGAGTGTGACGGTCAGCCGTATGCGGTAAAATATCCGCTTCCGGCTTACGGAACGGCTGTATTCAAATTTTCAAAGCCGCATAAAAAGACTAAGCAACAGCGCAAAGATGCCGATAAATAAGATAAGGAATGCAGGGAATCAAGTGTTCCCTGCATTATTTTTTGGAGGAAATTCATGAAGATAGATGCGTACAGTGAACAAAAGAAGGCGGCAGCGGCATACGACGAACAGCAGAAGCGTGCGGCACAGATAAAGGGAAGCGTGTCGGGTGCGGCACTCACACAGGCGGTTACTTTCACGAAATCGGACGGAAAGATGGAGCTGTTTGCGGCGAGCTCCTATGCGAGCGAGGAGGCATCTGCGGACAAGAAGCCTAAGAGCGGTGAGGAGTTTGCGGATGAGGCGCAGGCACTTCTCGACAATATGAAGGCGATATGCAACAAGATGGACACGGGAGAGCTTGTCGCCATCGACGAGGACGGCGTGGATGTAAACGACACGGACACCGACAGAATTGTCACCGTAGGTGAACAGATTAGAATTAAGCTTGCGGCAGCGGGAAATGAGCGCGTGTACACGGGCGATATAGATGCGGCTGATTTAAAGAATGTGCTCGGTGAGAGCAATGCGGTGCTTGCGGCAAGGGTTCTCGAGAAATATAATTTTCCGGTCACGGAGGACAATATTGACGAGATTTGTAAGGCAATCGACAAGGTAAATGAGCTCGAGGTGCCTGATATGCAGGCGAAGAGCTATCTCATGAATAATGACCTTCTGCCGACCGCCGACAATCTTTATAAGGCTGAGCATGTTTCGGGTGGAAATCAGGGAAATGTTCCTCTCACGAATGCAGAATGGGATGAAATAAAGCCACAGATTGAGGGAATGCTTGAGAAGGCGGGAATAGAGGTTAACCGTGAGAATCTCAAGGAAGTCAGAGCACTGATAGAGAATGGAACAATTGTAAACGGGCAGTCGCTTGAAATCTACCGCCAGGTCAGCGAAGCCGGAGAAGTACTCTATAAAATTGGTTTACATAATACAGACGAATCAGAACAGTTAAATGAGATGCTTGCCGACAAGATGGCGGCAACAATGGTTGACGGAGAGACTGCATCGGATGTTAATCTTTCAAATGAACCTGTGACATGGAAAAAGGTTTCGGATTGTGTGGAGATACTTGATAAAGTTTCGGAGGAAGCATTAAAAGAGTTTCTGGGAAATGCAAAGTATCAGAACAATCTCAAAGGGCTTAACAGTGCGATAGAGACAGTGGGAAGCGACGGAGAGGAAAGGCTGAATCCGCTCGACTATTACAATCTGCCGGAGGATTTTTTGTCGGATGAGAAGAGCCTTCATACATTGAAATGCCTTGAGGAATTGAGACTTAAGATGACCTTTGAGGCGGCTTATATTCTTGAGAAGAACGGCATAGATGTTGATACCGAGGAACTTTCAAAGCTTGTTGGGGAGCTCTCTAAGCTTGACATGGCAGCGGGCGGGGTTCAGAACAGTCCGAACCCGAGTCAGACCGATAACGGCGGCTTCGGTTATCAGAATGCGGAGAATGATGTCACCGTCGGTGAGAATGACACGGATTACCGAAAGGTTATGTATGAGCTCGGAGCCTTAAAGAGCGCACCTTGCGCCGCAATCGGAGATGCGGTTCAGAATAAGGAGGCGGCGGGCGAGGACAATATGTCGCTTGCCGATATTGAGAAGTCAGCACTCAAGCTTCAGAGACAGTATAAGGACGCCGATGCGGCATACGAGACGATGGGAACGCAGATTAGACCTGACCTCGGAGATAAGGTCAACAAGGCGGTTGAGGCAAGCACGGACAATGTTCTTAAAGACTTGGAGCTCGATGATACCGAGGAGAACAGGCGTGCCGTGAGAATACTTGCATACAACAGCATGGAGATAACGAGGGAGCGCGTTGAAAAGGTTAAGAAGGTTGATAAGACGGTCAATAACATTCTTGACAGAATGACACCTGACATTGCACTTGATATGCTGAGAGACGGAAGCGACATCATGAACAGCGATATCGATGAGCTTTCTGCCGAGCTTGAGAACAGAATTGCCGACAAGGAAGTGATGACAACTCAGACATTCGCCGAATTTTTGTACGCGCAGAACAGGAAGGGCAGCATGTCGGACGAGGAGCGCACTGAGTACATGGCGCTTTACTCGATTGTCAACAAGCTTACAAAGGACGACGGAAAGGCTGTCGGGCAGCTTGTAAATCAGAACATGGATGCAACAATGGGAAATCTGGTGACATCATATATGATAGGCAAAGCGGCAGGAATCGATGCGAGTGCATCTGACGGAGGAAGCAGTTACGAAAATAACAGCGAACACAATAATGCCAAGCTCGAATATTATAAGGAGCTTTTGTCAAAGCTTTCGGAGCTTCCGAAAGAAGCAGCTCAGATTGTGGCTGACAACGAACTTCCTCACACCATCAACAATCTTGCGGCAGCAGGCGCACTGTATGCGGACAACGCTTTTGTATATAAGGAACTGAAAAAGTCGGATGTAAATGCCGAGCTTGACAGATTTATACAGAACATGGACAGCAAAAAGGAGCTTCTTGCAGATTACGACGAGCTCGCCGAGCAGCTTAAGGAGGCTGTAAATACTGCGGCGGAGGACGGAAAGACGGCGGATATCGGACTTTTAAGGCAGTTGTCGTCGTCAATGTCCGTGATTGACTCACTCGCAAAGCACAATACCTTCTATGTGCCTTATGACAGTGAGAAAGGGACGGGAGCAATAAGGCTTTCGGTGGTTGAGGATTCGGATAATGCAGGAAGCTTCACGGTTGATATGGATGATTCCGAGGAAGGACATATCAGCGTGAATGCGAGAATACAGGACGATTCCATAACCGCGTATGTGCTCTCACGGAAGGATTGCAGCGAGGCACTCTCCGAGGTTGAGAGGGAGCTGTCGGCACTCGGTTTTTCATCGGTAAGGCTCTCACAGGCAAAGTCAGAACGCACGGGAGCGGTGCAC
>UQZF01000045.1 GCA_900545455.1 uncultured Eubacteriales bacterium | reverse complement strand
TTGAAGTCAAGCAGCGCGTCAAGGAAGCAAACGCCGGACGGCAGCATGACGCGCCGGGGCGAAAGCTGGAAGGCTCGTCGTATCTCTTCTCCGAGCTGCAAGAGAACCCGTCCCTCGCCGTTGACTTCATCATTGCGCCGCCGCGAATGGCATACTACATGGAGTACAGCACGAGGATATATCAGATATATTTAAAATATATCGCACCAGAGGACATACATGTGTATTCAATCGATGAGGTTATGATTGACATCACGGAATATATGAGAATGTATAATCTTACGGCACGGGAGCTTACAGCAAAGCTGATTCATGAGATTAAGTCGGTGACGGGCATAACCGCGACTGCGGGGATAGGCACGAATCTGTATCTCTGTAAGGTCGCTATGGACATTGTGGCTAAGCATGCACTTCCTGATGAGGACGGCGTGAGAATTGCGGAACTTGATGAGATGAGCTATCGCAGGCTTCTGTGGGGGCATAAGCCACTCACCGATTTCTGGCGTGTCGGGCGCGGTTACACGAAGAAGCTCAACGAGTACGGAATGTATACGATGGGCGATGTGGCAAGATGCTCAATCGGAGGTAAGGATGAGTACTATAATGAGGACCTGCTCTACAAGCTGTTCGGAGTAAATGCAGAGCTTCTCATAGACCACGCGTGGGGATATGAGCCGTGCACAATGGCGGACATCAAGTCGTACCGCTCCGAGACGAACAGCGTGAGCGAGGGACAGGTGTTATCATGCCCTTATACGGCTGATAAGGCGAGGCTGATTGTCAAGGAAATGACGGACGGGCTCGTTCTCGGGCTTGTCGACAAGCATCTCGTGACAAATCAGCTTGTGCTCACAATCGGCTACGATATTGAGAATCTCACCAATCCCGAGATAGCGAAAAAATACAAGGGCGAGGTGGTGCTCGACAACTACGGCAGGCGCATACCGAGGCACGCGCACGGAACGCAGAACCTTGAGCACAGGACATCCTCGACAAGAATTATCACGGACGCGATGATGCAGTTGTTTGACAGGATAATCAATCCGAATCTTCTCGTGAGAAGAATATACGTTGTCGCCTGCAAGGTTGTCGACGAGAGCCTTGCGTACGATGATGAGCCCGAGTTTACACAGCTTGATTTGTTCACCGATTACGAGAAGCTCGAGCGCGAGAAGGAGGAGGAAAAGAAAAAGCTTGCCAAGGAGAAGCAGATGCAGCATGCCGTGCTCGACATCAAGAAAAAGTTCGGCAAGAATGCCATTTTAAAGGGAATGAATCTCGAGGAGGGAGCGACCGCAATATCGCGAAACGGTCAGATAGGGGGACACAAGGCATGAGCGGGGATGTTTTTAAGGGAAAAATAAGTGAGGATTTTTACAAAAATACTGTCAATGATGGCAGATATGATGATATAATAGGCATGGCGCATCATGTCTCGAAGGACAGACCGCACATGACGACGGCTGACAGGGCGGCACAGTTCGCACCGTTTGCCGCGCTGACGGGACACGACGAGGCTGTAAAAAGGACTCAGGAGCGAGTGAGGCTTGCGATAGACAATGAGATTGAGCATGATGCGCAGTTCGATGAGTGAGAATCTTTGGAAGGGAGCTTTTACCGAATGGATGAGGTTAAGCCGGTAGGTACGAAAAATCTGAAGTTAAAATCGGCAAGAGCTGCCAAGGATTTATCCCAGCAGGAGCTTGGGGAACTTGTAGGAGTATCCAGACAGACGATAAATGCGATTGAGAAGGGGGACTATAATCCCACAATCAAGCTCTGCATTTCCATCTGTAAGGTACTTGGTAAGACTTTGGATCAATTATTCTGGGAAGAGTAGTAGGCTAAGAGAAGGTCTACCATTCTTCCGTAACTTTTAACGCCGTCCGTCTGGGCGTTCGCCACAAGATAGGCGTTGTTCACGGCATCTGCCACATCAGCGACAGGTGTCTCGAATTTATCCCAATATTTGCTGTTATAGTAATAGTCGCGCATGAGCTGTATGTCCATGCTCTTGTAGAGCTCGGTGTAGGTTTCTGCCCCGCAGTTGGAGTAAACCGAATTGAGGACGTAGGAGAGTGCGTTTAGGATGCCGCTGTAGCGGAAATTGACATTGTCCGAGTGTATGCAGGCGAGATATGCGATAAAGCCCGCCTCATCCTCGCGCATGAAGCCGCGCAGATGCGAGAGCTCGTGGCAGATGGTGTATGCCTTCACATAGTCGGGAACGTCGTTGTTATAGTTCGCTTCTATCGTGAATGAGTAAACTCCGGTTATGAACTCGTAGGACATAACCTTTGAAAAAAGAACTGGCTTCGGGCTCGGATAATACCCCGACAGAACAGGATATATCTCGCCGAGCTTGTTCATGGCGAGCACGGCTTCCATGTGGGTGTCCGTATTCGCCAGCGAAAAGATGCTGCCGTAGTGCGTGCCGTCAGCGTCGTCGGGAACCTCGACGGTGTCGATATATGGGACAAGCGCGTTGGCTTCGTTTATGAGTGAGCTGCACAGCGAGATAAGCATATCGGTCGGCTGCTTTGTCACGGTCAAGCCCGAATAGGAGGAGAAGGGGATACGGTGGTAGTTTACCCCACAGTTGACGGTAAAAAGTGTAAGCACGGTGAGAAGCAGTGCAAACACATGCGCAAACATCGTGAGAATCCGTCTGCCGCGCTTCTTTATTATAAGGTACACGATTCTGTATATTAAAAATAGAAGAAGTGCAACACCACATATTATGAGAAGCTCATAGACCGAGAACGGAAGAAAGCCGATAACCCTTCCAACGGTTGTCACAAGTGCACGGTATATATGCGCCGAGTACCACTCGGCAAAGGCGGTGCTACGCCTTGCCGCGATGTTAAGCCCGGCCGTTATTGCAATCAGCACCGCAATATATATGTAGAAAAATATTCTTCGCTTTGTAAAGTATTGTTTCAGGCTTGTATTTATTTTATCATTCATTTAGCTGCGAACCTCCGCCGGGTTGAGAGTGGTGTGGTGCGCGGACACACACCGTATATATTTATTATATCTGATATTATATCAAAAAACTATGTTTTTTTTATGGCATTATTCTTTATATTAATCGTTTCCCACGAAAAAATTTAAACTGAAATTATGAAATCACTTTATCTTATTAAGGGGAGGTTTTACATTTTTCAAACCTTGCGGATGAGGGCATAGAATTGAATGTACAATTAAGAAAAAATATCTTTTGATAGAAAATAAGTGCTATATAAGATATTGTGTGAAAAGTGGGTTGCATTGCCATAAATCAAAAAAGGAGCTTGTATTGCACGTACAGACATTCTTTTTTATTATAAGATACTATAAATATCAGATAATTATATGTTAAAAGATAAATAGATAAACAATCTGACAATTTACACAAAAAATCGTTTACATCGAAACCAAAAAAGTGTATATTAAGTACAAGTTTTTTACCAGGCACAAAAGGAGGACGTTTGTATGAGCAATGTATGTGAAGTTAAGCCGTCAATCTACAGCCCTGACTTTGAACATGATAACTGCGGTATCGGTGCCATTGTCAACATAAAGGGTGTAAAGACACACCAGGTTGTTGAGAATGCGCTAAAGATAGTCGAGAATCTTGAACATCGTGCGGGCAAGGATGCGGAAGGTAAGACCGGTGATGGTGTGGGTATCCTGCTCCAGATATCTCATAAATTCTTTTCTAAAGTGGCTAAGTCGCTGGGAATTAATATCGGCGGGGAGAGAGAGTACGGTGTGGGAATGTTCTTTTTCCCGCAGGACGAATTCAAGCGCAACCAGGCGAAGAAAATGTTCGAGATCATCACTCAGAAGGAAGGTCTTGAATTCTTAGGCTGGAGAGAGGTTCCGACGAACCCTTCGGTTCTCGGCTCTAAGGCGATTGCGTGCATGCCGAGCATCTGGCAGGGCTTTATTAAGAAGCCTGCAAGAATGGTGAAGGGACTTGATTTTGACAGAAGGCTCTATGTTGTCAGAAGAGTTTTCGAGCAGAGCAACGACAACACCTACGTCGCATCATTGTCAAGCAGGACGATTGTATATAAAGGAATGTTCCTTGTCGGACAGCTCAGAACTTTCTTTGATGACCTCAACAGTCCCGACTATGAGACGGCGATTGCCACGGTGCATTCACGTTTCAGCACCAACACAAACCCGAGCTGGCAGAGGGCTCATCCGAACAGAATCATAGTACATAACGGTGAGATTAACACCATCCGTGGAAATGCAGATAAGATGCACGCACGCGAGGAGTCCATGGAGACGAAGTACTTTGAGGGTGAGATGAGTAAGGTTACTCCTATCGTAAATCAGGAGGGCTCCGATTCGGCGATGCTCGACAACACACTTGAATTTCTCATGATGAGCGGTCTTGAGCTTCCGCTCGCAGTCATGATTCTCATTCCCGAGCCGTGGATGAACAATCAGAGCATGAGCCAGAAGAAGAGAGATTTCTATGAGTATCATGCGACCATGATGGAGCCATGGGACGGACCGGCATCCATTCTTTTCTCCGACGGAGACATTATGGGAGCGGTTCTCGACAGAAACGGACTTCGTCCTTCACGTTACTACATAACCAATGACGACCAGCTCATCCTCTCATCCGAGGTCGGCGTACTCGATATTCCTACATCAAACATAAAGGTTAAGGAGAGATTAAGACCGGGCAAGATGCTTCTTGTCGATACGGTCAAGGGTGAGGTAATCGATGATGAGGAAATCAAGGAGAAATATGCTTCCAAGCGCCCTTATGGCGAGTGGCTCGACAGCAACCTTGTTATGCTTAAGGATTTAAAGATTCCTAACCAGAGGGTTGAGGAGTACTCTAAGGAGGAGCGTGCGAAGCTTCAGAAGGCATTCGGTTATACTTATGAAGATTTCAGAACTTCGATTCTTCCTATGGCACTCGGCGGAACGGAGCCGATAGCCGCGATGGGAGCGGACACACCGCTTGCGGCACTCTCAACCAAGACGGTTCCGCTTTTTAACTACTTTAAACAGCTTTTTGCGCAGGTTACCAATCCGCCTATCGACGCACTCAGGGAGAAGATTGTCACATCGACAACAATGTATCTCGGCGCTGACGGAAACATTCTCGAGGAGACAGCCAGGAACTGTCAGGTATTGAGAGTAAATAACCCAATCCTTACCAACACTGATCTCTTAAAGATTAAGAACATGAATCAGGAGGGCTTTAAGGTAGCGGTTCTTCCTATTATATATTATAAGAATACATCCATGGAAAAGGCTATCGACCGTCTCTTCGTGGAGGCTGACAGACATTACCGCGAGGGCGTGAACATCTTCATTCTCTCCGACAGGGGTGTTGACGAGAACCATGTTGCTATCCCTTCACTTCTTGCGGTGTCCGCAATGCAGGATTACCTCGTAAGAACGAAGAAGAGAACAAAAGTTTCAGTTATTCTCGAGTCGGGTGAGCCAAGAGAGGTTCATCATTTTGCGACGCTCTTAGGTTTCGGTGCGAGTGCAGTCAACCCATACCTCGCACTCGACAGCATAAAGGAGCTCATAGACCTCGGAATGCTTGACAAGGATTACTACGCTGCGGTTGATGATTACAACAAGGCAGTATTAAGTGGTATCGTAAAGATTGCCTCTAAGATGGGTATTTCAACAATACAGTCATATCAAGGTTCAAAGATTTTCGAGGCAATCGGAATTGACAAGAGCGTTATGGATAAATATTTCACAAACACGGTAAGCCGTGTGGGCGGAATTACACTCAAAGATATTGAAAATGACATAAATGCAAACCATGACCGCGCATACGATCCGTTAGGACTTCAGACTGACACAACCTTTGACAGCGCAGGAAGCCACAAGTTCAGAAGCGGCAAGGAGGAGCACCTCTACAATCCGCAGACGATACATCTTCTCCAGCTTGCCACAAGGAACGGGGACTACGCGACATTTAAGGAGTATTCAAAGCTCATCAACGAGGAGCTTGAGCCGATCAACCTCAGAGGGCTTATGGACTTTAACTATCCTGAAAAGGGAATCCCTATCGAGGAGGTCGAGAGTGTAGACTCGATTGTGAGACGTTTTAAGACGGGCGCAATGTCCTACGGCTCAATCTCACAGGAGGCGCATGAGGCGATGGCGATTGCCATGAACACACTTCACGGCAGGTCAAACTCAGGTGAGGGCGGTGAGGACATCGAGAGACTCACGGTAGGACCTGACGGACTCAATCGCTGCTCTGCAATCAAGCAGGTTGCATCGGGACGTTTCGGCGTCACATCGAGATACCTTGTAAGCGCCGATGAGATTCAGATTAAGATGGCACAGGGAGCTAAGCCGGGCGAGGGCGGACATCTTCCGGGAGGAAAGGTCTATCCTTGGATTGCCAAGACAAGACACTCAACCCCGGGTGTGGGACTTATCTCACCTCCACCTCATCACGACATATATTCGATTGAGGACTTGGCTCAGCTTATATATGACCTTAAAAATGCCAACAAGAAGGCAAGAATATCCGTAAAGCTTGTATCTGAAGCCGGTGTCGGAACCGTTGCCGCAGGTGTTGCAAAGGCGGGGGCACAGGTTATTTTGGTATCCGGCTACGACGGCGGTACGGGTGCGGCACCTAGAAGCTCAATCCACAATGCGGGACTTCCATGGGAACTTGGACTTGCAGAGGCTCATCAGACACTTATAATGAACGGTCTCAGAAATAAGGTTGTTGTCGAGACGGACGGAAAGCTCATGACGGGACGTGATGTCGCGATAGCATGTCTTTTAGGAGCTGAGGAGTTCGGCTTTGCAACAGCACCGCTTGTAACTCTCGGATGTGTGATGATGAGGGTATGTAACCTCGATACATGTCCTGTGGGTGTTGCAACACAGAATCCTGAACTCAGAAAGAGGTTCACAGGCAAGCCTGAGTATGTAATGAACTTCATGAGATTTGTTGCCGAAGAACTTCGTGAATATATGGCAAAGCTTGGTTTCAGAACGATTGACGAGATGGTCGGAAGAACCGATATGCTTCGTCAGGCAAAGGACGGAAGCGGAGTTAAGAAGGGAAAGATTGACCTCTCCGTAATCCTCGACAATCCTTATGCAGGCAAGGAAAAGATAGACTATCTTCACAAGAATGTATATGATTTCAAGCTTGACAAGACGCTTGATGAGAGAGTGCTCTTAAAGAAACTCGGTCCGGCTCTTGAGAAGAAGCAGAAGAGAAGCATAGACATAGATGTAACAAATACAGACCGTTCCTTCGGTACGATGTTCGGCTCGGAAATTACAAAGCTGTATGACGATTCACTTGACGAGGACACATTCACAATCATGTGTCACGGCGCGGGCGGACAGAGCTTCGGAGCGTTCATTCCAAAGGGACTTACAATGTGCCTTGAGGGAGACAGCAACGATTACTTCGGCAAGGGACTTTCGGGAGGCAAGCTTGTGGTATATCCTCCTACGGGTTCTGAGTTCAAGCAGGATGAGAACATTATCATCGGAAATGTTGCACTCTACGGTGCCACAAGCGGTGAGGCATATATCAACGGCGTTGCCGGTGAGCGTTTCTGTGTTCGTAATTCCGGAGCAAAGGCGGTTGTCGAGGGTGTCGGCGACCATGGTTGTGAGTACATGACCGGAGGACGTGTCGTTGTACTTGGAAAGACGGGAAAGAACTTTGCGGCAGGTCTGAGCGGCGGTATTGCTTATGTGCTTGATGAGGACAGCAGCCTCTACAAGAAGATGAACAAGGAGCTTGTATCGACCGAGGAGGTAACGGACAAGTACGATGTATTAGAGCTCAAGGAAATGATACAGCAGCACGTCGCATACACGAACTCAGTCAAGGGCAAGGAGATTCTTGACAACTTCGGAGATTATCTTCCTAAGTTCAAGAAGATTGTACCTCACGACTACAAGAGAATGATGCAGAAGATTGTTCAGATGGAAGAAAAGGGACTTTCGAGCGAGCAGGCGCAGATTGAAGCATTCTATGCCAACAAGGCAGCAAAGTAAGGAGGGAAACCCATGGGAAAACCGACAGGATTTTTAGATTATGAGAGAGTTGACAGTGAGGCTGTCAAGCCAAAGAACAGAATAAAGAATTTCAATGAGTTTCACACTCCGCTCACTATAGAGGAGCAGAGACAGCAGGCGGCGCGCTGTATGGACTGCGGCGTTCCTTTCTGTCAGTCCGGTAAGATGTTGAAGGGGATGGTGTCAGGCTGTCCTCTCAACAACCTTATACCTGAGTGGAATGACCTTCTCTACAGCGGAAATCTTCACAGAGCCTACAACAGACTCGCAAAGACGAGCAACTTCCCTGAGTTTACTTCGAGGGTGTGTCCCGCACTCTGTGAGGCTGCGTGTACATGCGGACTCAATGGCTCACCTGTAACCACAAAGGAAAATGAAAAGACTATTATAGAAAATGCCTTTGAGCAAGGCTATGTGGCTCCTAATCCTCCGCAGGTCAGAACGGGAAAGAAGGTTGCGGTCATCGGTTCGGGTCCTTCAGGACTTGCGACAGCAGACCTTTTAAACAAGCGTGGGCACAAGGTTACGGTGTATGAGCGTGCCGACAGGGTGGGAGGACTCCTGCGCTACGGCATTCCGAACATGAAGCTTGAAAAGCACATCATCGACCGCAGAATTGCAATCATGGAGGCTGACGGAATTGAGTTCGTGACCAATGCAAATGTCGGCGAAAATGTAAAGGCATCAAAGATTTTAAAGGATTACGACGCGGTTGTACTCTGCTGCGGAGCAGCAAATCCAAGAGACATAAATGCTCCGGGAAGGGATGCACAGGGTATATATTTTGCGGTCGATTATCTTACATCGGTGACAAAGAGCCTTCTCGACTCAAACTTTGCGGACAAGAAGTATATTGACGCGAAGGGAAAGAAGGTTGTGGTAATCGGAGGAGGAGACACGGGAAACGACTGTGTCGGAACCTCAATCCGTCTCGGATGTGCATCAGTTGTGCAGCTTGAGATGATGCCAAAGCTCCCTGACAAGCGTGCAGAGAACAATCCGTGGCCGCAGTGGCCGAGAGTCTGCAAGACGGACTACGGTCAGGAGGAGGCTATTGCGGTATTCGGAAAGGATCCGAGACTCTACCAGACAACGGTTAAGGAGTTCATAAAGGACAAGAACGGAAAGCTCACCAAGCTAAAGTGTGTTAAGTTAGAGCCTAAGAAGGATGAAAAGACGGGGCGCATGATCATGGCGGAGGTTGCGGGAAGCGAGTTCGAGCTTGAGGCAGACCTTGTGCTCATCGCAGCGGGCTTCCTCGGCTCACAGAAGTACATCTCCGACGCCTTCGGAGTGGCACTCAACGCGAGAACCAACGTCGACACCGCACCGGGAAAGCACGCAACGAGCGTCGACAAGGTGTTCACGGCTGGCGATATGCACAGAGGTCAGTCACTTGTCGTGTGGGCAATCCGCGAGGGACGCGATGCGGCAAAGGAAGTGGACGAGTACCTTATGGGGTATACTAATCTTCAGTGACAGAATAATAATCAATACTCTTTAAAAATGTAAAGCCTGCTTCTGTGTAAGCGTGAATGGCGGCTGTGTTGTCGCCCGACACCTGCAGAAGCAGCTTTTTTTGCGGAAAATCGGCGGCGACGGTGTCAATTAAGCGTCCTGCAAATCTGTGTCCGCGGTATTTCGGTGCAGTGTAGACATTGGCAATGTTTATATAGTTACTGCACTCGACAACGCTGCATCTGCTCACACGGGTGTTGACGCGGAGAAGCCTGTATGTGTGAAAACCGGAGCTTTTGTCGAGGTTTCGGATAATCCTGTACTCCGGTTCAGCATTTTTTGATTCAGCATTTGGGGTGATGTTATTGCCTGATGCCGTGCGTGCGCGGAGGTCTGCAAGCTCGGCATAAGGCTTTCTCGTCATAAAATGTTCGCTGTGCGAGTATGAGAATCCGCAGCACTCCGCGAAGCTCTCATTGCTGCCGACAAGTAGAACATTAATGTTGTCTGTGTTCTGTGTGGCTTGACCGGCTTCATTTATGGCATGGTTTCCTTCAATGAGCGACATCATCCGTGACACGAGCATTCGCCCGAGCCCGTGTCTCCTGTATTCGGGTGATATGAGAACCGAGAGCTCACAGGTGGCATCGCCGTCGCCTGAAGCATAGTCAAAGGCGGTGCAGCAGCCGATGAGTCCGCGGGTGTGCTCGAAAAGATACAGTGCAAGCGCATCGGTGTCGATGAGCAGTTCTATCCCCGTGTTGTTAAGGATGACGGGGGAAGGCTCCAGGAGGCTGACATTAGGCTCGGTCTCATCGTCAAAGTAAGGCTCGTAATCGTCGTTTGACGAGGCGGAGCAGGCGTTTATAAAAGCTTCTATGTCGTTGATTGTTATTTTATATGAACACATTTTAATTCGTTCCTTTGTTTTTTATAGTCTGCTTGTTTTTATATGAAATATAATGTATATTAATTATGGTAGTTATTATAATTCCAACTCAAGGAGGATGCAATGGCAAACAAGGTTTTAAAAAGAAGCGAGACAGATAAGAAATATACATGGAGACTTGAGGACATTTATCCTGATACCGCAGCTTGGAGAGCTGAGTATGCACAGGCTGTAAAAGTGGCGGAGGAGATAGAGAGCTACAAAGGAAGAATAGGCGAGAGCAGTGCAAATATGCTGGCTGTGTTCACGCTTGAGGATAAGCTCATGAATCTGCTTGACCGTATCTACTGCTATGCTCATCAGTTGTACGATCAGGATACCACTAATGCAGAGTCACAGGCTCTCTCGGGTGAGGCTGAGAACCTCATGGTAAAAACAGGCGAAATGACCTCTTTTGTAAATCCTGAGATGCTCACAATAGACGATGCGGTTGTTGAAAAATATATGACCGAATGTGAGGGACTTAAGCTATACGCTAAGAAGTGGGAGTACATTTCAAGAAAGAAACCGCATGTTCTTTCACTTGATATGGAGGCTGTACTGGCATCGGTAGACGATGTTCTCGGCGGACCAAAGAAGGTATTCGGAATGTTCAATAACGCCGATGTAAAGCTCGGAACAATCAAGGACGAGAACGGCGAGGACGCAACAGTCACACACGGCAGATACGGAATCTTTATAAGAAGCAACGACAGAAGAGTGCGCGAGGAGGCATTCCACGCTATGCACGGCGCATTCAAGAACTTTGAGAACACAATCGCCGCCAACTACGAGTCACTCGTAAAGGGCGATATTTTCTCCGCAAAGACAAGAAAGTACAACTCAAGCATCGAGTCATATCTTTTTGACGGAAACATTCCTCTTTCAGTATATGACAACCTCATCGACACAATACATGACGGACTTCCGCTCATGCACCGCTATGTAAAGCTCCGCAAGAAGGCACTCGGACTTAACGAGCTTCATATGTACGATGTTTACACACCTATGGTGAAGGATTTTGATATGCACATCACCTTCGAGGAGGCAAAGGAGATTGTAAAGAAGGGTGTCGCACCTCTTGGTGAGGACTACATAGCACTTCTCGACAAGGGCTTCAACGGCGGCTGGATTGATGTGTACGAGAACGAGGGCAAGAGAAGCGGTGCTTATTCATGGGGACCTAACGGAGTTCACCCTTATGTGCTCTTAAATCATCAGGACAACTTAGATTCCATGTTCACGCTCGCACATGAGATGGGACATGCGCTTCACAGCTATAAGTCGAACTCGACACAGCCTCTCGTATATGCGGGCTACAGAATCTTCGTTGCCGAGGTTGCATCGACCTGTAACGAGGCACTTCTCAATTTCTATCTCATTGAGAATGCGAAGGACAAGACGGAAAAGGCATACCTTATCAACCATTTCCTTGACAGCTTCAAGGGAACCGTATACCGTCAGACAATGTTCGCTGAGTTCGAGAAGAAGGCTCATGAGATGGCGGAGAGCGGAAAGAGCCTGACAGCAAAGGCACTCGATGAGATGTACTATGAACTTAACAAAGAGTACTTCGGACCTGATATGGTTGTGGACAAGGACATCGAGGTTGAGTGGGCAAGAATCCCTCACTTCTACACACCGTTCTATGTATACCAGTATGCGACGGGCTTCTCGGCAGCAGTTGCCATAGCATCAATGATCCGCAAGGAGGGACAGCCTGCGGTTGACCGCTACATGAAGTTCTTATCAAGCGGCGGCTCCGATTATCCGATTGAGCTCTTAAAGATTGCGGGCGTAGATATGTCAAAGTCTGACGCAATCAAGACGGGACTTGATGTATTTGCAGGACTTCTCGACGAGATGGAGACACTTCTTGCTGACTGATGGCTGACAATTACGGCAATAGTTAAAACAATTCCGTAAATTCAAAAAATATAAAAAATTTTAAATTTAGTATTGACTTTCACGGGGACATATAGTATTATACTAAATGTCCTTGTGAGAGCAATCTTACAAAGCACAATGCGCGAGTGGCTCAGCGGTGGAGCACCTCCTTGCCAAGGAGGGGGTCGCGGGTTCGATTCCCGTCTCGCGCTCTGAAAATAGAGACTGATTGGTGGGACACCAATCGGTCTCTTTTTTTCGAGCCCTGCCGGGGCTCGAAGGTTCGATGTCTCCGCTCCGCTCCGGTCGTCGCAGATAACTGAATATTGTGAAAAGGCTTTGATTTAGGGCTTTGCAACCGGTAGTTGCTAAATTTTAAAGCCTATTTGATAGACAACTTCCGCATCATTTGGCGGAAATGCTCGATGTGTCAAGACAGTCGGTATCAAAATGGGAAAATAACAGTGCCGTTCCCGATTTGGACAAGATAGTAAAGCTTGGCACAATATTTGAGGTCTCACTTGATGAGCTCGTAAATGGAGAAGTACACAATGCGCCTGAAGCGGATGTGGCAGTCTGCGACATAACGGATTCGCATGAAAAAGAAAATGCAGATGCCGCCGCGGTCACGCGCAAGCACGCACCGAGAGTAATCGCCGGGTTGATACTTATAGGTATGGCGGTTCTTATATGTGTGCTCCTGCTTGCGATAGGCGGAGGCAGGTCGGCGTTGGAGTTTGCATTTCCGTTTCTTCTGTGCGGTATAATCTGCCTTATATTTAACAAAAATACGGTGCTCTGGTGTATGTGGGGACTGTTTTTCTGTACCGAATCATACCTGAGAGATACTACGGGAGTGTCGAGAGGCTACGCGCAGCTCCCTATAATCTGGATAAAAATAAGCGAGCTTGGGTTAAGTCCTTTATCTATCGTTGTCGCGTGGATATTGTGGATTCTGCTCGCAGTGCTCATCGGCTTTACGGTGTTTCTGCTTTCAAAGAAGCCGTTCGCCGACGGAAGAAAGGTATCGCGCACAATCACGGTATCGTGGATTGTGTATGCTGCCACAGTCGTCTTTGGAATCGTGATTCCGCGAACAAGCCTGTTTCTGTTATTATTTTCAACCAAGATAATAATAGGGGATGTGGCTGTTTCGAGATACATAGCACTTAAAATTTTATTCCTGATTGACTATGCAAAAATAGCGGCGTTTACCGTGGCACTCGTGAACTCGGCGAGGGCGTTTCGCGGAAGAAAAAAATAAAATTAAAAAGTATTGACTTTTGCGGGGACATGTGATAGTATATCACTTGTCCTTGTGAGAGCAATCTTACAAAGCACAATGCGCGAGTGGCTCAGCGGTGGAGCACCTCCTTGCCAAGGAGGGGGTCGCGGGTTCGATTCCCGTCTCGCGCTTTTTTTATTGCAAAAAGGGTATCTCCGATGGAGATGCCCTTTTTGCAATAGAGAAGCGGAGCTTCTCGAACCCGCTTATACTATAAGCGGGTTCGTATCTCGCCTGCCGGCTCGGTCGGCGCTAAGCAGGTGCCACTGGCACCTAGCGCCCCGTCTCGCGCTCAATGCAGAATAATCAGCTCGCTCGGCGTTCTTTTTTCTTATAAATAAATTCACTCCCCCGCAATTTTTTATGTATAATGGAAACATGACATATAGGTGTCGTGTTTGCTGTGATAATATCGTTATGCAAAGGGGAAATCATGAAGATAGATAGGCAACTGGGAATTTTATCCATACTGTTACAGAAGGAATCCGTTACGGCTCCGTATTTGTCGGAGATGTTTGAGGTGTCGAGGCGAACCATAAACAGAGACATTGAGGATTTGTGCAGGGCTGGAATACCGATTGCGACGAGGCAGGGAATAAACGGCGGAATCTCAATCATGGCGGGCTACAAAATCGACAGAACCATGCTGACGCGTGCGGAAATGCAGGACATTCTCGCGGGGCTCAGAAGCCTTGATAGCGTGAACGGAACCAACAAATATGGACAGTTGATGGAAAAGCTGTCGGTGGGCTCGTCCGATTTTTTGGTGGGAGACCAGTCGATACTGATTGATTTATCCTCGTGGTACAAGGATTCGCTTGCAGAAAAAATCGAGCTCATAAGAGGGGCGATAGAGCAGCACAGAGAATTAAGGTTCTTTTACTATGCTCCGAGCGGGGAGTCTGACCGCGTGATTGAGCCGTATTACCTTATTTTTCGCTGGTCAAGCTGGTATGTGTGGGGCTGGTGCAAAAGCAGGGAGGATTTTCGCCTTTTCAAACTGAACCGCATGGACAAGGTGCAGATGTCGGAGAATGTTTTTTCGGGCAGGGAAGCCGTCATGCCCGATTTGAGGGATGAGAGGGTATTTCCGGGCGGGATCAAGGTGAAGGCTTTGTTTGCGGCGGACTGCAAATGGAGGCTTGTCGAGGAGTTCGGGGCGAATTGTTTTAAGGAGCAGAAGGACGGGACGCTTCTTTTTCAGGCGGACTACACGAGCGAGGAAAATCTGCTGACGTGGCTTTTGACCTTTCGGGATAAGGCGGAATTGCTCGAGCCCAAGGAGTTGAGGGAGGAGCTTTTGCAGAGCATTCTGCGGATGGAAAAGAAGTATGGCAGCGGAAAATAACTGAAAAAAGTATGGCAGCGGCAAATGAAGGAAAAGAAGCATGACAACGACAAATGATGGAAGAGGAGAGAAGTGTATGGAATCAAGATGTGGTATTTTGTGTGGGAAATGTGAGTGGCAGAAAAACGATAAATGCAAGGGCTGTGTAAATATAGACAATCCTTTTTGGGGAGCCTGTCCCGTAAAGAGCTGCTGCGAGGGCAAGGGGCTGGAGCATTGCGGAGAGTGCAATGAATTTCCGTGCACGAGGCTGGTAGAGTTTGCCTACGACGAGAATCAGGGGGACTGCGGAGTCAGGCTTGACCAGTGTAAAATATGGTCGGCTGTAAGACAGATGCGGTATGGCTGGATAGACGACTATCTGATGAAAAAGCCGGGTGTGACAAAGCTGCCGCCACAGTGGAACTGGATTCGCTATGCGATAGGCGGGAAGATGTTCGCAGCGGTGTGCTTTGACGAGAATAATAAACCAAAGTACATTACGTTAAAATTGGAGCCGGAGGAGGGAAGCTTCCTGCGCGGGCAGTACGACGACATCATTCCGGGCTATTATATGCTAACTTGAAAAAGTAAATTCCAGTGCAGGAGTAAATTCCACAGGCTTTTAAATTTTGCTGATTTTGTAGGAGTTTTTTTAGCAAAATTTCCTGCTTTCTGCTATAATTAAGCCAGCTTATTGAAATTTTGTTGATTTTATGGCATGAAAAACAGGCCACTGGAATTCGGTGTGCTAGACTAAATTCCACCAGCCACATTAAAAAAATGTGAAATGTTTATTTCCGGTCTGACAGCAGATTTCGATCAGTTGATTA
>UQZF01000044.1 GCA_900545455.1 uncultured Eubacteriales bacterium | reverse complement strand
CATTGAGGCTCAGATTTCGCTTGAGGAGAAGATGGCTTGCGGAATTGGTGCATGTCTTGCCTGCGTGTGCAAGACCAAGGACATTGACGAGCACTCGCACGTCAATAATGCGAGAATCTGCAAGGACGGACCTGTCTTTGATTCGAGGGAGGTGGAACTGTGATGGATATATGTACTTCGGTAAATATTGCGGGAGTGGAGCTTAAAAATCCAGTGATGACGGCATCCGGAACCTTTGGCTCAGGAGCCGAATACGGTGAGTTCGTTGACCTTAACAGGCTCGGAGCGGTTGTCACAAAGGGTGTTGCCAATGTTCCGTGGCCGGGGAATCCCACTCCGAGAATTGCTGAGACATACGGCGGAATGATAAATGCAATAGGACTCCAGAATCCGGGAATAGATGTATTCTGCAAGAGGGACATACCTTTTCTTAAGCAGTATGACACTAAGATAATTGTCAATGTCTGCGGAAAAACTGAGGAGGATTATGTGGAAGTTGTTGACAGACTTGCACATGAACCTGTTGATATGCTCGAGATTAACATTTCATGTCCTAATGTCAAGGAGGGAGGAATTGCTTTCGGACAAAATCCCGACAGCGTTGAACATATCACATCTGTGCTTAAAAAGCATGCAAAACAGCCTCTTATCATGAAATTAAGTCCGAATGTGACAGACATAACGGCTATGGCGAAGGCTGCCGAGGCGGGCGGAGCAGATGCGATTTCTCTTATAAATACACTTACGGGAATGAAAATCGATGTCAACAGAAGAACTTTTGCCGTTGCAAACAAGACTGGGGGACTTTCGGGACCTGCAATCAAGCCTGTGGCTGTGCGCATGGTATACCAGGCGGCTAATGCCGTTAAGATTCCGGTAATAGGAATGGGCGGAATAATGAATGCAGAGGATGCGCTCGAGTTCATCATGGCAGGTGCTTCGGCTGTGTCCATAGGTACCGCCAACTTTCACAATCCGTTCACAACCGTTGAGGTTATTGAGGGAATTGAGAAGTACATGCGCAAGAATAATGTAAAGGACATAAAAGAACTTATCGGATGTGTAAAATAATGTGTTCGATAAAATAAATGGTCACCGAGAGGTGACCATTTGAATATAATTTGGAGGTTTAGTGTGAACTGGTTATTGGTAACGGTACTTGTTATACTTACGGTTTTTACATTCGTAGGCATGCACAGAGGAATTATCAAGATGATTTTTTCGGTGGTTTCACTTGTGGGAACACTTATTGCAGTGTTTATTCTGCTGCCTGTTATGACGGACGTGCTGAAAGATAATACAAAGATATATGATGGGATTCAGACGGTTGTCGAGGAAAGAGTACTGCCGGAGGAAATGTTTGAACAAAAAAGCGAGAGCGAGGTAATAGACAGCCTGAACTTTCCGGTGGCAATAAAGGATATGCTGAGGGACAACAATACGGCACAGAAATATGTTGAACTTGGTGTTACAAGTCTCAGGGGATATATGGTTAAGTATGTCTCGGATCTGATTTTTAATGTTCTGACATTTGTAATCAGTTTCCTTGTCGTATTTATTCTGCTTCGTATTATATTCGGTTTTGTATCGGTGCTTGCAAAACTTCCGGTACTTAAGCAGATTAACGGAGCAGCGGGGGCTGTGGCAGGATTTATAATGGGGCTTGCGGTGATATGGCTTGCATTTGCCGTCCTCACGATATTCGGCAGCTCAGCTTTGTCTAAGAGCGTATTTGAGGCAGTCAATGACAATGCAATTCTTTCTTTCATATATGATAAGAATTTTATTATGAAATATGTCAGGATTATCATGCGCTAGGTGATTGAAAATGCAGAATGTGTGTGTTACAATCAATTAGATAGTGTTTATTTAAAATAAAAGCATAAAGGAGAACTCGTATGGAACAGTACAAGGAAGAGTTTATCGGTTTTATGGTGGACAGCGGTGTACTTCGCTTTGGCGATTTTACACTTAAGAGCGGAAGAAAGTCCCCGTTTTTTATGAATGCCGGAGGTTATGTGACAGGTACACAGCTCATGAAGCTGGGTGAGTATTATGCCAAGGCAATACATGATAATTATGGAACGGATTTCGATGTCCTCTTTGGACCGGCGTATAAGGGAATACCTTTAAGCGTTGCAACAACAATAGCGTTTGCTAAGTTATATGGCAAGGATATCAAGTACTGCTCTAACCGTAAGGAGATTAAGGATCACGGCGATACGGGAATTCTTCTCGGAAGTCCGATTAAGGACGGCGATAAGGTAGTTATAATAGAGGATGTAACTACATCCGGCAAGTCAATTGAGGAGACGTTCCCTATTATCATGGAGCAGGGAAATGTTGAGATTCTCGGACTCATGGTTTCTCTCAACAGAATGGAGAGAGGCAAGGGAGATAAGAGTGCACTTGTTGAGATTAAGGAGAAGTACGGATTTGATGCCAATGCCATTGTATCAATGGCTGAGGTTGTGGAATACTTATACAACAGACCATACAAGGGAAAAGTCGTGATTGACGATGAGATAAAGTCAAGAATAGATGCATATTATGATACTTACGGTGTAAAATAGCGTGGAGGGATTGATATGAATGAGAAACTTTATAAAAGAGTTAAGGGTTCGGGAGCTGCTGCAATTACAACAGGCATAATCACGGTTGTTGCCGGGGTGGTGTGCGGTATTCTTATGATTGTTTCCGGAGCAAGACTGCTTGCGGCTAAGTCGGAGACTCTTTTCTAGAATTGGTGAATTATGTTTAAAAAGACAAGACTGCGTTTTTCTGACAAGGAATATACGATTGGCGGGGTGCTGTCGTCGGCACTTGCCATAATATCACTTATTGTGCTCGGATACAGTGTATCATTATCATTCAGAGCCCGCGGCGAAGGTTCGCAGCAGGTGGGAGCATATGGATTTCTCGCTCTGATTCTTGCTGTTTTCGGTTTGGTTTTCGGACTGTTCAGCTATAAGGAACCTGATAAGCGTTACGGAGCATCGTTTTTCGGTACATTTGTGAACGGCATAATAGTTGTGATACTGATATTATTTATTTTGGTTGGTTTGTAATAAAAATTTTGCAAAATAAAGGAGAGCTACAATGGCTAAAGTTGGTATTGTAATGGGCAGTGACTCAGACCTTCCGGTTATGAGCAAAGCGGCAGAGATGCTTGAAAAATTCGGAATCGATTATGAGATTACGATTATTTCGGCACACAGAATGCCGGACGTATTCTTTGACTATGCTTCCAAGGCAGAGGAGAAGGGTATCAAGTGTATTATTGCAGGTGCAGGCGGTGCGGCACATCTTCCGGGAATGTGTGCGGCTATATTCCCGCTTCCGGTAATCGGTGTACCTATTCACACCAAGTCACTAGGAGGTGTCGATTCACTCTATTCAATAGTTCAGATGCCAAGTGGTATTCCTGTGGCTACTGTTGCCATCGACGGCGGTGCCAATGCGGGTATTCTTGCAGCAAAGATACTTGCGACATCAGATGCGGAGCTTCTTGACAAGCTCAAGGCTTACAAGGAGGACTTAAAAGCCGGAGTAATGGCTAAGAAGGAAAAAATTGAGAAGACAGGTTATAAGGGATACAACGCTTAAAGAACATCACATATTTGGAGGAAAGAAAAATGGATTACAAGAAGGCCGGAGTTGATATTGAGGCAGGATACAAGTCAGTTGAGCTTATGAAAGAGTATGTAAAGGGAACAATGAGACCGGAGGTGCTTGGAGGTCTCGGAGGTTTCTCGGGTGCATTTTCACTGAAGGCAATTAAGGATATGGAAGATCCTGTTTTATTATCGGGAACAGACGGATGCGGTACCAAGGTTAAGCTTGCCATCATCATGGATAAGCATGACACAATCGGTATTGATGCGGTTGCCATGTGCGTGAATGATGTTGCATGCGCAGGTGGTGAGCCATTATTCTTTTTAGATTATATTGCCTGTGGTAAGAATTATCCGGAAAAAATCGCTATGATTGTTAAGGGAGTTGCTGAAGGATGTAAAATGTCTGAGTGTGCGCTTATCGGTGGCGAGACAGCTGAGCATCCGGGACTTATGCCGGAAGAAGACTACGATTTGGCAGGCTTTTCTGTGGGCGTAATTGACCGCAAGGATATGATTACGGGCGAGAGCATTAAGGACGGCGATACACTTGTTGCTATCGCTTCCTCAGGTGTTCACTCCAACGGATTCTCTCTTGTCCGCAAGGTATTTGAGAGCAAGCTCACCAAGGAAGGACTCAATACATATTATGATGAGCTCGGAAAGACTCTCGGTGAGGCACTTCTTGAGCCTACAAGAATCTATGTAAAGGCACTTAAGTCCGTTAAGAAGGCAGGCGTTAGAATTAAGGGCTGCAGCCATATTACGGGAGGCGGCTTCTACGAGAATATCCCGAGAATGCTTCCTGAGGGCATCAGAGCTGAGGTTAAAAAGGACAGCTACGAGGTTCCTGCAATCTTTAAGATGCTTGCAAGAGAGGGGCAGATTGATGAGCATATGATGTACAACACCTTTAATATGGGTGTGGGAATGGTACTTGCAGTTGATCCTGCTGATGCGGACAAGACGATAGCTGCAATCAATGAGACAGGCGAGAAAGCATTTATCATCGGCAAGGCTGTTGCGGGCGAGAAGGGAGTTACCGTATGTTAAGGATTGCGGTACTTGTCTCCGGAGGAGGAACAAACCTTCAGGCTATTATCGATAAGATAGCGTCGGGTGAGATACACAACACCGAGATAGCGGTTGTCATAAGCAATAACCGCAAGGCCTATGCTCTTGAGAGAGCTAAGAACAATAATATTCCGGCGGAGTGCATCTCGCCTAAGAGCTTTGGGGACAGGGAAGAATTTCACAAGGCACTTCTTGCTGCGGTTGATTCTTATAATGTTGACCTCATTGTGCTTGCCGGCTTCCTTGTTGCCATACCTGATATTATGGTTAAGGCTTACAACAACAGAATAATCAATATACATCCATCGCTTATTCCGTCTTTCTGCGGAAAGGGGCATTACGGACTGCATGTACATGAGGCGGCCTTGAACAGAGGCGTGAAAGTGACAGGTGCGACGGTACATTTCGTGGACGATGGAACGGATACGGGGCCTATTATTTTGCAGAAGCCTGTTATGATAGAACAGGATGACACACCGGAGACACTTCAGAAACGTGTTATGGAGCAGGCGGAGTGGGTGATTCTTCCACATGCCATTGACCTTATAGCACGGGGCAAGGTTAAGGTTGTCGACGGCAAGACTATAATTGAAGAGTGAGAAAGGAACGGCTATGAGAATTCTTATTGTTGGAAGCGGCGGAAGAGAGCATGCTATTGCATGGAAGTGTGCACAGAGTAAGAGAGTTGACAAGATATACTGTGCTCCGGGAAATGCGGGAATCGGTCAGATAGCTGAGTGTGTACCTATCGCGGCTATGGAGTTTGAAAAACTTGCTTCATTTGCAAAGGAACAGAAGATTGACCTTACAATTATCGGAATGGACGATCCGCTTGTAGGCGGAATTGTTGATACATTTGAGGCAGAAGGGCTTCGTGTGTTCGGTCCAAGAAAGAATGCGGCGATTCTTGAGGGCTCCAAGGCTTTTTCAAAGGATCTTATGAAGAAGTATAATATTCCTACGGCCGGATATGAGACCTTTAACAGCCCTGAGGCAGCACTTGAGTATCTTGAGAATGCAGAGTACCCTACGGTTCTCAAGGCAGATGGACTTGCACTCGGAAAGGGTGTGCTTATCTGCAATACCAAGGAGGAAGCCAAGGACGGCGTCAAGACACTCATGCTTGACAAGCAGTTCGGCTCGGCGGGTGACAGAATAGTCATTGAAGAGTTCATGACCGGACGGGAGGTATCTGTTCTCTCGTTTGTGGACGGACATACAATCAAGATTATGACATCGGCACAGGATCACAAGCGCGCCAAGGACGGCGACAAGGGACTTAACACGGGTGGAATGGGAACATTCTCGCCGAGTCCTTTCTATACACCTGAGGTTGATGAGTTCTGTAAGAAGTACATATATCAGGCTACGGTAGACGCGATGAAGGCTGAAGGAAGAGAGTTCAAGGGAATTATCTTCTTTGGACTCATGCTCACACCGAAGGGACCTCGCGTGCTCGAGTACAATGCACGTTTCGGCGATCCTGAGACACAGGTTGTCCTTCCGAGAATGAAGAATGACATCATCGACGTGTTCGAGGCATGTATTGACGGAACGCTCGATAAGATTGAGCTCGAGTTCGAGGACAACGCTGCGGTATGTGTAGTTCTTGCATCCGACGGTTATCCTGAGAAGTATGAGAAGGGCAAGCTGATCACGGGACTTGAGGCGTTCGATAACAATCCGGGCTACTACTGCTTCCACGCGGGAACCAAGCTCACCGATGAGGGTTTCGTGACCAACGGCGGAAGAGTGCTTGGTGTTACTGCGACAGGTGCGGACTTAAAGACCGCCAGAGCCAACGCCTATAAGGCAACCGAGTGGGTTTCATTTGAGAACAAGTACATGAGACACGACATCGGAAAAGCGATTGATGAGGCTTAATACAGCCGAAGCGGAGACTTAAAAATTACAAGCAAATGCGACAGAAGGAAATAAAGCCTTTTGTCGCATTTTATTTTTCATGACTGCATCTTATTTTATAAAAAATTAATTGTATTTCTCCAATACATCTGTTATATTCTTACTATAACAATGACGTATCGGAGGAATTATGGCTATGGTATTTACGATTGATTTTAACAGTGATGAGGCTATATATGTGCAGCTATGCAATCAGATAATTACCTGTATTGCCATGGATGAGATGCATGAGGGCGATATACTTCCGTCGGTGAGACAGCTCGCTGAAGTCGTGGGTGTTAACATGCACACAGTCAACAAGGCGTATTCGGTGCTTCGTGAGGAGGGCTTTATTAAGCTTGACAGAAGAAGAGGTGCTGTGATTGCCGTGGATGTCGATAAAATACGTGCCATGCAGGAGCTTACCGATGATATGCGTGTTATTGTTGCAAAGGCATTATGTAAAAATTTGTCGCCGGAGGAGATTCATACTCTGGTTGATGAAATAATAAGTGAATATATAGGGGAGGACTAATCGAATGTTATGTGAGATTTGTGGAGAAAATGAGGCGACCTTCCACTATTCGGAGGTTGTCAACGGTAATAAGACAGAACATCATCTTTGCAGCGAATGTGCAGCCAAGACGGATATCAGTTATTATACCAACCTGCTCGATGGAGACGGAAGACTGGGACAGCTTTTATCAGGACTTCTCGGCATGCCTATCGGCGGTGAGCAGGATGACCCTAAGACACATGTTGTGTGTCCGGGATGCCATTTGAGCTATGGAGAGTTCATAAAGAACAGCGCGTTCGGATGCTCAGAGTGTTACAATGTGTTCGGACCGCTTCTTGATGACAGCATCAAAAAGATACAGGGAAGCGTGAACCATCAGGGCAAGAAACCATACAGACTTATGAAAGCCATGAGAAGTATGAATGCGGAAGATATATATGAAAATGAAGATGCGGTGATGACAGAGACTTCCGACAATGAGGACAATTCGGCTAAGCAGGAGAAGAAACCGACGAGGGCGTCGCTTGAGCATGAAATAGATGTCATGGATAAGAGGCTTAAGCAGGCTGTACTTGAGGAAGATTTTGAGGAAGCTGCAAAACTTCGCGACCATATCAAGGACTTAAGAAGTCAGATTGAGAGGTTGGATGAGAATGCATAAATGGTATGAAAAGGCAGGGAAAAGTTCGGATGTCGTCTTGTCAAGCAGAGTACGTCTTGCAAGAAATACGACAGAATATCCTTTTTCAACAAAGATAACGGCTGAAGAGGGAAAGAATCTTGTCGACAGGGTGTTTGAATGTATAAGCGACAGCGAGTTTGCGGATGGATTTGAACTTAAACGCATGAACGGAATTGGAGACAACCAGCGTCAATGCCTGTACGAACAGCAGGAGATTAACAGATATATGGCAGGACGTAAGGATGGAGCCGCGGCTCTGTCACATGACGGCGGACTGTCAATTATGGTCAACAGCGAGGATCATATACGAATACAGGCGATGATATCCGGAATGGATATGGATGCGTGTCTCAAGTCGGCGAATATGTACGATGACTTTTTGGAGGAGCATTTTAATTACGCTTTCAGTGAAAAGTACGGCTATCATACAACGTATCCGACCAATGTGGGAACGGGAATGAGAGCTGCGTACAGACTGCATCTTCCTGTGCTTGCAAACACCAAGAAACTGCAGATGCTTGCAAACGAACTCGGGCGCTTCGGAGTGCGCATGTCGGCGTGCTTCGGTGAGGGCATGAACGGAATGGGCGATGTATATCAATTTTCCAACCAGCGCACCTTGGGGCAGTCGGAGGAAGATATCATTCACAATCTTGACAGCGTTGTGCAGCAGATTGTAAGACAGGAGCGCACTCTGAGAAAGGATTATCTTGAGGCAGGGAGAATAAGAGCCGAGGATGAGGCATATAAATCTTATGGTGTGTTAAAGTATTCAAGATGCCTTAACTTAAAGAATGCGATGGTACTCTTGTCGGAGATACGCCTTGGGTTATGTCTTGGCACAATTAAGTTCAAGGATGCGGATGATTTTTCGGCATATTCGATGATGCTTGCAATTCAGCCGAGAACACTTCAGTTTAATGACTGCAAGGAAAAGGCAATGTCTGTTGAGGAGGTCGACGTGCTTCGTGCAAAGTATATTCGCGAACATCTTCCTGAAATTGATGAATGAACATGAGACATTGACAGGCGGAAAATATATCTAACTAATATTCAGAGAGGACATAAACTATGCAGATAGGATTTACTAAGAAAGCGGAGGAGGCACTTGAGCTTGCCACAGAGGCGGCGGGTGAGTTAGGTCATAATTCTGTCGGGACTGAGCATATCTTGCTCGGACTTTTAAGACAGAGTGACTGTGTCGCGAGTGCCGTCCTCATAGAGAACGGTGCCGACGAGGAGCGGATAGTTGCAATTTTAGAGCAGCTCATAGCGCAGGAGAACAATGTAAATGTTGCTGAGCCTGCATCATACACGCCGAGGGCGAGAAGAGTTCTGGACCAGGCGGCAAGGGAGGCTGTGAGATTTAAGGCACAGCTCATAGGCACCGAGCACATTCTCATTGCCATAATAAAGGAAAATGACAGCGTTGCGCTTCGACTTCTCAATACCATAGGTGTCAATATTCAAAAGACTTACGTTGACCTTCTCATTGCGATGGGTGAGGACAGCAGTGCGTACAAGGAAGATTTTCAGGGAAATAAGCAGAAAAACAAGAAAAACCCGACGGCAACGCTTGACCAGTACAGCAGGGATTTGACGAAACTTGCATCGGAGGGAAAGCTTGATCCGGTGATAGGCAGGGAAAAAGAGATTCAGAGAGTGATTCAGATAACAAGCAGAAGAACAAAGAACAATCCTTGCCTTATAGGTGAGCCGGGTGTCGGCAAAACTGCGGTAGTAGAAGGTCTTGCACTTAAGATTGTGGAGGGGGACGTCCCTGAGACAATAGCTGATAAGAGACTTTTAACGCTCGATTTATCGGGAATGGTTGCCGGTTCTAAGTACAGAGGAGAGTTTGAGGAGCGGATCAAGAAGGTTATCGCCGAGGTTAAGGCTGCGGGAAATATTCTTCTTTTTATCGATGAACTCCATACGATTATAGGCGCGGGCGGGGCAGAGGGTGCTATTGACGCATCCAATATTCTGAAGCCTTCACTTGCAAGGGGTGAGGTGCAGATTATCGGTGCCACCACACTTGAGGAGTACCGCAAGTACATTGAGAAGGATGCGGCACTTGAGAGACGTTTCCAGCCTGTCAATGTTGAGGAACCGTCCGAAGATGAGGCAGTTGAGATTCTTAAAGGTATAAGGCCTGCCTATGAGAAGCACCACGGTGTTAAGATTTCCGATGCTGCACTTGTCGCTGCGGTTAAGATGTCTGAGAGATACATCAATGACAGGTTCTTGCCGGATAAGGCGATTGACCTTATAGACGAGGCTGCTTCCAAGACGAGACTCGGTGTATATTTAAAGCCTGATGCGATTAAGAATCTCGAGGATGAGATTGCGGCGATGGATGCGCAGAAGGAAGCCGCAATCAAGGAAGAAGCCTATGAGAAAGCCGGAGATATTAAGAAAAAGCAGTTAAAGAAGATAGAGAAGCTTGAGAAACTCAAGGAGAAGTGGAACAGCGATAAAAACAACAAGCGCATGGTTGTCGGTGAGAATGAGATTGCTGATGTCGTGTCCGACTGGACGAAGATTCCCGTAAAGAAGCTTGCCATGGAGGAGTCCGAGAGACTTATGAACCTTGAAAAGATTCTTCATGAGCGCGTAGTGGGACAGGATGAGGCTGTGACAGCCGTTGCAAAGGCGATAAGAAGAGGAAGAGTCGGACTTAAAGATCCGAAACGACCGATTGGCTCCTTCCTTTTCCTCGGACCTACGGGCGTCGGAAAGACAGAGTTGTCGAAGGCACTGGCGGATGCCATGTTCGGCTCTGAAAATGCACTCATAAGAGTTGATATGTCCGAGTACATGGAAAAGCACAGCGTCTCTAAGATGATTGGTTCGCCTCCGGGATACGTAGGATACGAGGAGGGCGGACAGCTGAGCGAGAAGGTCAGAAGAAATCCTTATTCCGTCATCCTTTTTGATGAGATTGAGAAGGCTCACCCGGATGTATTTAACATTCTGTTACAGGTTCTTGATGACGGACATATAACGGATTCGACGGGAAGAAAGGTTGATTTTAAGAATACGGTTATCATCATGACATCAAATGCCGGTGCACAGAATATAATTGCTCCTAAGAATCTCGGATTCTCCTCGGATAACAGCAAGGAACATAACCATGCTGTTATGAAGGAGAGAGTTATGGAGGAAGTCAAGACTATATTTAAGCCGGAGTTCCTTAACAGAATTGATGAGACGATAGTATTCCATACGCTCACAAAGGAAAATATCGGAAGCATCGTTGATATTCTTCTTGCCTCAATCAATAAGCGCATCAAGGAACAGATGAATATGACAATAAAACTTGATGATGCAGCTAAGAGCTATATAATCGATAATGGTTACGATGAGAAGTACGGTGCAAGACCGCTTAAGAGAGCACTTCAGAGCAAGGTCGAGGATGAGCTTGCTGAGAAAATATTAGAGGGCAGCTTCAAGCCGGGAGATACAGTGCTCGTAAGTCTTGAAGACAATAAGCTTGTATTTTCAAAATCTAAGTAAAATTTAGTGGAAATTTGAGAGGTTATGTAATATAATAACTCTAAAAGTTACAGATTTAACGAGAGATTTGTAATAAAAATACTTCGGCCGGATGCCGAATGCAGGAGGAGCGGTTATGCCAGTAATTGAGGAATTAATCAAGGTTGAGAGGGATGGCTCAATCAGTTTTGGCAACTACGAGTTGGACACCAAGGCGAAACTTGACAATTTTGAGGTGAACGGAGACAGCTATAAGGTTAAGACTTACAATGAGATTACCAAGCTTGAGCAGAACGGTAATTTTATATATGAGTCGGTACCGGGAACAGCGGTAAATGGTTTTGTTGCTGACGACAATGCTGTGAAGTTTTATGTTGAGGGCGCAGAGGATGCACAGATTACACTTGGACTTGAAGCTGACACCGAATACAAGGTGCTTGTCGACGGAGTTGTGATAGGCAACATGAAGACCAATATCAGCGGTAAGTTAAGTCTCAGCGTTGAACTTACGGGAAAGCCTGTTAAGGTTGAAGTTAATAGAATGTAATTAAATAGTATCTGTTTGACAGGGTTGTATACGCGGATATGCGGGACAACCCTGTTTGAGTATTGATAATGAGGTGGGTATGGCAAAAGCAAAAAATACTGCTTTTTTTTGTAAGGAATGTGGATATGAATCGTCTAAATGGCTGGGACAGTGTCCGGAGTGCAGGCAGTGGAATACCTTTGTCGAGGAGCCTGTTGTCAAGCAGACTGTGTCGGGAAATGTGAGAGGAATTGCGCATAGAGATGTGATGCCGTCCGTGCTCTCTGAAATTTCACTTGATGACGAGGAGAGAACCCTCACGGGATATTCGGAGCTTGACAGAGTGCTTGGCGGCGGAATAGTGAGAGGTTCGCTTGTACTTGTCGGAGGAGATCCGGGAATAGGTAAATCTACTCTTTTGTTACAGGTGTGTCGAAATCTTTCAGAGATAAAGAATGTTTTGTACATATCGGGAGAGGAGTCTTTAAGACAGATTAAGCTCCGTGCGGACAGAATAGGCGAATTTTCGGAGAAGCTCTCACTGCTGTGTGAGACTAATCTTGATGTCATAGACGATGTTGTGAGAAAAACAATGCCTGATGTCGTGATAATCGACTCGATACAGACCATGTACTGCGAGAATACAGCGTCGGCACCGGGAAGCGTGAGTCAGGTCAGGGAGTCTACATCGGTTCTCATGCAGCTTGCGAAAGGACTCAACATTTCTATATTTATTGTAGGTCATGTCACGAAGGAGGGGGTTGTTGCAGGACCGAGAATTCTTGAACACATGGTTGACACTGTGTTGTACTTTGAGGGCGACAAGAATGCAGCGTACCGCATTCTGCGTGCGGTAAAGAACCGATTCGGTTCAACAAATGAAATTGGTGTGTTTGAGATGCAGGAGACAGGACTGAAAGAGGTAACCAATCCTTCGGAGTACATGCTTGACGGCAGACCTGACGGGGCATCGGGCTCGGTTGTTGCCTGTCTTATGGAAGGGACAAGACCGATGCTTGTCGAGATTCAGGCGCTTGTGTGCCAGTCTAACTTCGGAATGCCGAGAAGAACGGCAGCAGGAGCGGACATCAACAGATTTAATCTGCTCATGGCGGTTATCGAAAAAAGAATCGGACTCAGACTCTCAGGGTGCGACGCATACTTAAATATCGCGGGAGGACTGCGAATATCCGAGCCTGCGCTTGACCTTGCAATTGTGTATGCCGTACTGTCAAGCTATAAGAATATTGCGGTCGACCACAACACAATAGTGTTCGGCGAGGTCGGACTCACGGGTGAGGTAAGAGCGGTGAGCCATGCTGCGGTCAGGGTTAACGAGGCAATCAAGCTCGGCTTTACAACCTGCATTCTTCCCGAGGTGTGTCTTAAAAATCTAAAGCCTGACGGCAAGATTAAGCTTGTCGGCATAAAATCGGTGAATGAGCTCTTAAAGGCAATAGGAGAGGAATTGTAAATTATAATTTTATATAGCGAAGGATATATTATAGGAGGAAATAAAAGTAATGGATAACAATGCACTGGTTAATGAGATGAAGAAGGTTGTGTATGACCTTGATGAGTCACAGCTTAAGGTGGAAAAGCATGCGTTTGATGTGATTAATTCTTCAGATACATCACTCAACCTTGTGAGAGAGGGTATCACGAGCATAGGCGATATTATTGAACAGATTAACAGACTCAACGAGGTGGTTGAGCGTTCATCGGAGAACATTAAGGAGCTTGAGAATCTCTCAAAAATGATAGAGGGATTCACACAGGTTATAAGCGGAATCGCCAATAAGACCAACATTCTCTCGCTCAACGCATCAATCGAGGCGGCAAGAGCAGGAGATCAGGGAAGAGGTTTTTCGGTTGTTGCGGGCGAGGTTCGTAATCTTGCGGCACAGACAGCCAAGTCGTCAAAGGAGATTGCGGACACGATTGTCAAGGTTCAGGAGTTCATATCCAACACCGTTCAGTCGATGAACCAGATATACGAGAACACAACCAAGCAGCACGAGATGGCAGGCTCCGTAAACGAGCTTCTCAACAAGGTGCTCGACGCAGCCTTGGTTGCCAACGATGAGTCAAGAGGCATGGAGCACGAGATTGCTTATCAGAGAGACATTACGGACAATGCAAAGAATGTTCTTGATACATACTCAGGCAAATAATACGCACATCGGTGTAATGATTGGAAACAGATAAATGAAGAGTATATTTAAAAAGATTAAAGAGAATCCGTTTCTCTGCCTTATCTGCGTCGGTGCCATAGCTCTGCATTTTTTTGCGCTCCGCAGGGTTCCGATGGCTTGGCATCCCGATGAGGCGGGCTCGGCTTACGACGCATGGTGCATAGCCAACTACGGCGTTGACAGATACAGAAACTCATATCCCGTGCTGTTTTTTAACTTCGGCGGAGGCGGTCAGAGTGCACTCTACACATATATGGCATCCATATTCATAAAAATATTCGGCGTGTCACTCTATGTGTTCAGGATTCCCGCGGCGATAATGTCGCTTGCCGTGCTGTTCTCGGGGCTTGGAGTGCTCAATCTGCTCGGCGCGGACAAGTATAAAAAGATAATATGGGCAGGACTTTACACGGTGATGCCGTATTTTTTCATGGCTGGAAGAATAGGACTTGACTGTAACCTCATGCTCGGAACTTCCTCGGTATTCTTGTTTTTCCTCATTTTGGCACTGAAAAAGGACAAGACGTGGATGTATATTGTCGCCGGAATCACCGGGGGAATCGTGCTCTACACATACACCATAAGCTACCTTGTGATGATTTTGTTTGTCATATTTACATTTGTGTTTATGGTGGTTTATAAGAAGCTTACATGGAAGAAAGCGGTGGGCTTTTGTATACCGCTTATGTTTCTTGCGGTGCCGCTTGTAATCGTGCAGATTGTGAACATTTTTGACCTTGAGACACTCAGAATATGGAAGTTTACATTTGTTAAGCTGACGGGCTACAGAGGCGGCGAGGTTGGCTTTCCGAGGATAAGCAGACTGCCGCAGGTTCTAAAGGCAATATTCCTATATGATGGAATAGGCTACAACACCAACCCTAAGTTCCTTACGATGTACTGCATATCAATTCCGTTCTTTGTCATAGGCTTTGTAAAGGCGGTTTACGATTTTGTAAAGAAAATCAAGGCAAAGGAATTTGAGCCATCGGTGGTTCTTCTTTTCTGGTTTGCCGCAGAGATTATCGTCGGCATGATGCTCGGCGGTGACGGACCTAACACGAACAAGCTCAACGGAATATTCTTCTGTACACTCTACTATGTGGTTGGCGGAATAGTGTATGTGATTGAGAAGGTAAAATACAAAAAGGCTGTCTTTTTTGCTATTGCTGGCTGCTACCTTGTATTCGCGGTATTCTTTTTCGGGTATTATTTCCTCAAGGAGAAGGACGTGAAGCAGACGGGATTTAACGGAACCTTCGAGAAGGCGATGGAGATTATAGAAAATGACGAGTCGCTTGACGGCAAGAGCGTGTATATCGGCTGGGGCGTGGAGACCTACATCTATTATTTTCTCACGACACTCCCTTCGCCGTTTGAGAAACATGTTGAGGAATGCTATGGAGGATGCGATAGATATACATTTTATCTTCCGGATGAGGTAGATATGTATGCGTGTTACATTCTGCTTGGCTGGAGCGATATATATGACAGACTCGAATCGGCAGGCTTTGAGACGATACAGCTTGAAAATGATATGAAGCTTGTGTACTGATTAGGTTTCGGAAAAGCGAAGAACGGAGAAATAGCGATTATTATGTAAGAACATGGATATATCCATGTTCTTGGTAAAAGGGATTCCCTCTCATATTGCGGGGGAATTCCTTTTTTGGTGATTGTTAATTCGTTCAATATAAAAATTCTCAAAAATCAGAATATTCGAACAATTCAAGGAATAATCGTTTATAAACTATTTATAATTTAGGGGTTTACAAATCATGGATGGTGTGATACTATAAACAAGCCTTGAAACACAAGGCACTGAGCGGTGTGAAAACAGCTCAGAAGAATTGTAAACAGTTTTTAGAAAAAAGAAAAAATTCTTTAAAAAACT
>UQZF01000043.1 GCA_900545455.1 uncultured Eubacteriales bacterium | reverse complement strand
AAACGGGCGACATTCATGCCGTTCTCCATCATTTTTCTGAGTGTTTCCTCATTATCACATGCAGGACCCATGGTGCACACTAATCTTGTCTTCTTTAACATTAAATTAAAATCCTCCTTAAAAAATCCATTCTATCTTATTTATTATAACATATCACAATCTAAAAACAAAGTTGTTTCAGCAAAGCTTCAATAAAGAATGTGCCGAATCAGAGTAAAATATTCTTATATAATAAATTTAACGCACGGTTTCGTGGTTCTTTTTTTTCATCTCGAACTTTTCACTGTACATCATTTTGTCGGCACGGCGCAGAGTATCGCCGATATCATAGTCTTCATCCGGGTCGTACAGCTCATAGCCGAGCGCAATGTTCAGAGGAAAATTGTCCGGATGAGCGGCGTTGTATGTTGTAATCAGATCTCTGAGTGTGTCGGCACAGTCGGCGCACTTAGCCACCGGAATATTGTGAAGAAGAGCACAGAACTCATCACCGCCCATTCGGTAGCAGTTTCCGAACGGAGCAAATGCCTTTTCAATCATTCGTGCGCTTTCCATTATATAAACATCGCCCTGTTCGTGACCGAGATTGTCATTGCATTTTTTGAGATTGTTGAGGTCGAACATGACGACAATGTGGCCGTCAGGCCGGAAAGTCTTGCTGTTTATATATTTTGCATACGCTGTTCTGTTAAAAAGTCCGGTGAGCTGGTCGTGGTACGCCATCTCCTCAAAATCCTTCGCCTGGCTGCCGATAGCCATGAGATGTCTTGCTTCCTTGAGCGATGTGATTCCGAGTGCAATTATATAGAATAGCAGGCAGCCTATGCCGAGGAATGACGGAAATATGCCGTTGGTGAGGTAGTATGCAATAATATCGGCAAGCAGACCTATAAGGCAGGCGCATGAGCAGATAAAGGCAAGCGTAAGCTTCTTACTCCAGCCGTATTTGGTAACTTCAGTGTAGAACATTATAAATACAACAGGAATATTAGATAGCATGGCGACATGTATAACCCAAAGACCATCGCGAAAATCCATAATTGCATTGACTTGAAGGACCATCAGTATGATGAATGCGGCTATATTGCAGATACATGGTATTGTCCACAGAAAATTGTCACTATCCCTGAATGATGTTCGCAGGAAGCTTATAAAAGGTATTGTAAACATCAAAAGGCTGAAATATGCAGTATATGATATTACAACAGGATTCTTAAGAATAAGTGCCGTGTAGTCAAGGTCCATAATTTTCCATATTCCTATAAGAATCGAGAACATACCTATCATAATGAGATTCTTGTTGACATGCTTATTGTTTAAATTGATTAGTGTGTATATGATAAAAAATACACCACATACAATGGCTGCAAACGATATTATATATATTATGATATTAGGGGCGAGCAGATGCTGATGTATTTTCAACTCCGAACCTAAGTAGAAAGTAGGATATGTGGAGGCCATGCTCTTATACAGCGGGGTCAGTATGACTCTGACTGTTGAACCGGAATCCTCCTGATATATAGGGATGGAGCACCAGTTAGCACCGGTTGTTCTTATAAATGAACTGCTGTCGGGACTGAGTGAGTATACAAGCTCAGAGCCTATATATACGTCGACTGCCTGATGCTTCATATTAAATATCAGATATGCACCTTCTTTCGGCACGCTGTCTATGGAAAGTGTAAGTTCATTATACATACCTATTGGGGCACTGTCGTCAGATATTATATCACACTCTTCAGGAGTGAGAATCTTATACGTGTCTGAGACTCTTGAAGAAAATTTCTCAACATTAACATGTGAATATATAAATAAAAGCATGCATATCAAGATAAGAATTCCTGCACCGAATGCTGTGTATATAAATAGGTTGGTATAATTTTTTATTGATTTTTTCACGTTATTCCTCCAAATGGAAATCACTTCGAGCGGTATTTGCTGATTCCTTTCGCAATTATAGCATTGGAGAATACAAAAAGAAACATTTATTTGTATACAAAGTATTTAAAAAAAAATTTAAATAGATATTGCATATTATTATGGACTGTGATATATAGTATTTAAAGAAAATTTTAAATAGACTGTGAGGTGCATGTCATGGGTGTTGCAGAGAGTTTTAAGGTGTTGTCGGAACCCGTGCGGAGAAAGATTCTTGAACTTCTTAAGGGTGGGAGAATGTCCGCCGGTGAACTTGCCAAGTCACTTGGTATGTCACCTGCGGCACTTTCGTATCATCTGAGACTTCTCAAGGAAGCGGAGCTTGTCATAGAGTACAAGGAGAAGAATTTCGTGTACTATTCGCTTAATATGACGGTATTCGACGAGCTGCTCATGTGGTTTAGAGGTTTTACGGGTGAGGAGAAGGAAGATGCAGGACACGGCAAGGTAAAAAAATGCGGAACGGAGGATTTGGTATGAAGGAAAACGGAAAATTTTATTCATGGCTTATAATACTTACGGCGGCAGCTTTTGTAATAACGGGTATATGTGTTCAGTTTATGCCTGAGACGGTTCCTATGCACTATAACATGCAGGGGGAGATTGACCGCTACGGTTCAAGGAACGAAAATTTTTTATTTCCATGCATGATTGCGGCATTCAATGTGTTCTGGGTTATTCTTATGAACGTGTTTGCAAAAAAAGCGGCTGAGTCAGACAGCGACAAGGCAAGGATTGAGGCGGGAAATAACATAAAGGTGTTGGGATTTACCGCGATAGGAATGACGATAATGTTCACGGTGATACAGTTAGTGTTTCTGTTTATGGACATCAACATATCTGACGGACAGAAAAGGATGACGGTGGACATCAATGTTGTGACAAACTGTCTGATGGGACTTCTGCTGATTGTGATAGGCAACATTGTTCCGAAATGTAAGCGCAACGGGATTGTCGGCGTAAGAACCACATGGAGCATGGACAATGACACAACATGGGAGCTGTCAAACCGTCTTGGAGGCAGGCTGCTAATGATGTGCGGAGTGCTCACGATTCTTGAGACAATTTTCATAAAGGGCTTCGCTTCGACGGTAATCATGCTGGTTCTGCTCATCGCAACATCGGTTTTGATGACATATTATTCCTACATATTTTATAAAAAATATGGCAATAATGCTAAAAAACATCAACAAAATTGATTAAATATGTACATTGTAAATGTAAAGTAGGCATGTTAAGATATCAACAGAGTTTGAAATATGGAGGTATTTAACATGAATACAGAGAAGTATCAGAGAGCGTATTTTTTACCACCGCAGATGAGCTACGACTGGGTAAAGAAGGATTACATAGATAAGGCACCTATCTGGTGCAGCGTTGACCTAAGAGACGGAAATCAGGCACTCATCGAGCCTATGAGCCTTGAAGAGAAGTTAGACTTCTTTAAAATGCTTGTTGATATCGGGTTTAAGGAGATTGAGGTGGGATTCCCGGCAGCATCCGACACGGAATACAATTTCATGAGAGCACTTATCGAGCGCAACATGATTCCGGAGGATGTCACGGTTCAGGTACTCACACAGGCGAGAGAGCATATTATCAAGAAGACCTTCGATGCGGTCAAGGGTGCACCGCATGCAATCATTCATCTTTACAATTCAACCTCGGTTGCACAGCGCGAGCAGGTGTTTAAAAAGAGTAAGGAAGAAGTAAAGAAGCTCGCCGTTGACGGAGCCAAGCTTTTAAAGAAGCTTGCATCGGAGACTGACGGCAATTTCACATTTGAGTATTCACCGGAGAGCTTCCCGGGAACAGAGGTTGACTATGCACTTGAGGTCTGCAATGCAGTCCTTGATGTATGGGAGCCTTCGGCAGATAATAAAGCGATTATCAACATTCCTACGACAGTACAGATTGCAATGCCTCATGTGTTTGCCTCACAGATTGAGTATTTAAGCCGTAACATGAAGTACCGCGAGAATGTCGTACTGAGCGTACATCCTCACAATGACCGTGGATGCGGAATCTCCGATGCGGAGCTCGGAGTTCTTGCGGGAGCAGACAGAGTTGAGGGAACACTTTTCGGCAACGGCGAGCGCACCGGCAATGTGGATATTGTTACACTCGCGATGAACATGGTTTCAATGGGCGTTGAGCCGGGACTTGATTTTTCACACATAATGGATATAAGAAAGAAGTATGAGCAGTATACGGGAATGAGAGTGTATGAGCGTTCGCCTTACGCGGGCGACCTTGTATTTACCGCTTTCTCCGGTTCACATCAGGATGCCATCTCAAAGGGTATGGACTGGTGGGAAAAGGGAAAGTCGGGTGGCAAGTGGACTGTTCCTTATCTGCCTATCGACCCGATGGATGTCGGAAGAGAGTACGAGTCGGATGTTATCCGTATCAACAGCCAGTCGGGTAAGGGTGGAGTTTCCTATATTCTCAAGCAGAACTTCGGTATTTCCATTCCTGATAAGATGAAAGAGGAGGTAGGCTACCTTGTAAAGGGTGTTTCTGACCGTAAGCACAAGGAGCTCACACCATCGGTTGTATATCAGATATTTGAGGACAATTACATCGGTCAGACGGATGTATTTTCAGTTCCTGAGTGCCACTTCAAGCAGGAGGATGGCATCTGGGCAACTGTCACAATACAGCAGGGCAAGGAGAAGCGCATTGTTGAGACGGGTGGTAACGGTCGACTTGATGCCGTGAGCAATGCTCTTAAAATGTACTTCGGAATAAGCTACGAGCTTGCTGTATATGAGGAGCACGCAATCTCCAAGGGTTCATCCTCAAAGGCAGCATCCTATGTGGGAGTTCTCTGCAGGGATAAGATGTACTGGGGCGTAGGTCTTGATGAGGATATTATCAAGGCTTCAATAGCGGCACTTGTGGCAGCGGTCAACAAGCTTGCCAAGGACACTAACGTGAAGGAAGGCAGGGAGGAGCGCATTGTAGATATTCTCAATTTCATTCAGAATCACTACACGGATGTGACACTCGATGAACTTGCCGAGAATTTCAATCTTTCCAAGCCGTATCTTTCCAAGTATATCAAGGAAAAGTCGGGCATGACATTTCAGGATGCCGTGAAGAAGGCGCGCATGAAAAAGGCGAAGGTTCTTCTCCGCGAGTCCAACCAGAATGTTGAGACAATTGCCGCGAGCGTGGGTTATGAGAATGTCGAGCATTTTAACAGGCTTTTCAAGAAAGAGTACCTCATGACACCGCTTCAGTACCGCAACTCCAAGAATCAGGAGGAGTAGGGGACTGCCTGCGGGGGAAAATATTAAGAAAGTATAAAATGTAACATCGGTTACTGGATAAAATCCTCATATCTTGTTACAATAAAGAAAAACAAGGAATAAGGAGGATTTTGAAATGGCAGCATTACACATTACAAGCGACAATTATGAGAGCGAAGTGCTCAACTCTGACAAGCCCGTGCTTCTTGACTTCTGGGCTTCATGGTGTGGTCCGTGCCAGATGCTCCTGCCGGTTATAGAAGAACTCTCGAATGAGGTTACGGATGCTAAGATATGCAAGATTAACGTCGACGAAGAGTCTTCGCTGGCTGAGAAATATGGCGTTATGTCAATTCCTACACTGGTTGTGGTGAAGGATGGGAAGACAGTCAATACGAGCGTTGGTGTACAGCCTAAGGACAAGATTCTTGAGATGCTCAAATAATTGCCGGGCACAAAACAGAATTAAATGTAATGAATAGAGAAAAGGCGTAAATCCTAAATTTGGATTTACGCCTTTTCCTGTATTACGGGTGAATGTGATAGAGGAAATCTGTTTTATACTTCGAAAAGAAGGTCGCCGTATGTAGGGATTGGCCAGAAATCCTTGTCGACAAGCATTTCAAGTCTGTCGGCAGGAGCACGAAGAGCTGCCATATCTGCCATGATTGTGTCATGATAGTAAACTGCGGTGTTCTTTGCGGAGTCTTTCTCGCCTGCTGCCTGATCTGCCTTGAGCTTCTCAAGAGCTGCATTCATAGCCTTTAACTCAACTGTTACCTTCTCAAGTCTCTCCTTCTGAACGCTTGCGTCACAGCCTACGGACTCAACGGAAGCAATGGAGCTTGCAAGCTCTGTTGTGTAGCTTATAACAGCAGGAAGAATCTGCTTGGAAGCCATGCTGATCATTGTGAGAGCTTCGATGTTGATGTACTTTGTATATGTCTCGTATGTAATCTCCTCACGGGATTCAAGCTCAGCCTTGGTGAAGATACCGAACTTCTCAAACAATGCAACAGCCTTGTCGGTTGTGAGTGCGCTTGCGGCATCAACCATGGACTTGATGTTAGGAAGTCCTCTTCTCTCAGCTTCAGCTACCCACTCGTCAGAGTAACCGTTGCCGTTGAATACGATTCTCTTGTGCTCTGTCATGTACTTCTTGATTAATTCGTGAACGTCCTTGTCAAAGTCATCGGACTTCTCAAGAATATCGGCAGCCTCACAGAATGCCTCGGCAACAATTGCGTTGAGCACTGTGTTAGGGCTTGCGATTGAGTCAGCCGAGCCGACCATACGGAACTCGAACTTGTTGCCGGTGAAAGCGAAAGGTGATGTTCTGTTTCTGTCGGTTGCGTCCTTTGCAAAATCAGGAAGTGTTGATACACCTGTGAGAAGCTTTCCGCCTTCAATGCTGTGTGTTGCAGTACCGGTCTCGATAATCTGATTAACAACATCCTCGAGCTGATCACCAAGGAACATAGAGATGATTGCAGGAGGTGCTTCGTTGGCTCCGAGTCTGTGATCGTTTCCTACATCGGAAGCGGACTGACGAAGGAGATCAGCGTGTGTATCGACTGCCTTCATGATGCAGGCGAGTACAAGTAAGAACTGGAGATTCTCATTTGGTGTGTCGCCCGGATCAATAAGGTTGACACCGTTATCTGTGACGATTGACCAGTTGTCATGCTTACCTGAACCGTTGACGCCTGCAAATGGCTTCTCGTGGAGGAGACAGGCAAGACCATGACGGGTAGCAACCTTCTTCATTACGTCCATTACAAGCTGGTTGTGGTCAACAGCGACATTGGCTGTCTCGTAAATAGGAGCGAGCTCATGCTGTGCAGGGGCAACCTCATTGTGCTGTGTCTTGGCAGTTACGCCGAGCTTCCAGAGTTCAATGTTGATGTCCTTCATGTAAGCGCCGATTCTCTCCTTGATTGAACCGAAGTAATGATCTTCGAGCTCCTGTCCCTTTGGAGCAGGTGCACCGAAGAGAGTACGTCCTGTGTAGATTAAATCCTTTCTCTCAAGGTACTTATCTCTGTCGATGATGAAGTACTCCTGCTCAGGACCAACGGAAGCTGTAACCTTGGTTGCCTCTGTGTTGCCGAAAAGTCTTACGATACGAAGGGCCTGCTCGCTTACTGCTTCCATGGAGCGAAGGAGAGGAGTCTTCTTATCAAGAGCTTCACCCTTGTATGAGCAGAATGCTGTAGGAATGCAGAGGATTGCGCCTGTTGCATCTTCCTTAACGAATGCAGGAGATGTACAGTCCCAAGCCGTATATCCTCTGGCCTCGAAAGTGGCTCTCAAGCCGCCTGAAGGGAAAGAAGAAGCATCCGGCTCGCCCTTTATGAGCTCCTTGCCGGAGAATTCCATAATCATCTTTCCGTCAGCATCCGGATGAGTAACGAAAGCATCGTGCTTCTCGGCGGTGATACCTGTAAGAGGCTGGAACCAATGTGTGTAGTGTGTTGCACCCTTCTCAACAGCCCAGTCCTTCATTGCCTTTGCGATTACATCTGCGTCTGAGATGGATAATTCGCCGCCGCAGTTCATAACCTTAATGAGGTTGGCAAATACCTTCTTAGGAAGTCGCTCTCTCATTTTACCAACTGTGAATACATTTTCGCCAAAAATTTCTTCTACATTGATATTGCTCATTCTTTTCCATTCCTTTCATGCTGTAAAATTTTCCGGTGAGGCTTCTGCGCATACGTCTAAGAAAGTACGTTCATTTGCATAAAAAAAGGGCATTCCAACTAAACGGAACGCCCTTGTTCACTCACACGAAATTATATGACCTTGTTCCCTAAATATTGGCTTTAGTATTACAAGACATCATTTATGTTAATAAAATAAACTATAATTTCGGAAATTGCAAGCCCTTTTTTAAAAAAAACTTATTTTTTTATCTGCAAGAGTGCAGATGAGCATTTTCTGACTTAATCAAGCCTTGCCAACGGAACCGAAAAGTTCCATCTTCTCCTTGACTGTCTCCTTGATTGCAGCGGCACCCGGAGCTAAAAGCTTACGAGGATCAAAGCCCTTGCCCTCTAAGTCCTTACCTGCTTCGATGTACTTTCTTGTAGCGTCTGCGAAGGATAACTGGCACTCTGTGTTTACGTTAATCTTGGCAACTCCGAGAGAGATAGCCTTCTTGATCATGTCTGCAGGGATGCCTGTACCACCGTGAAGAACGAGAGGCATATCACCTGTGAGCTCCTTAACGGCTGCAAGTGTCTCAAAGCTTAAGCCCTTCCAGTTAGCAGGGTACTTGCCGTGGATGTTACCGATTCCGGCAGCTAACATTGTAACGCCGAGATCTGCGATAGCCTTGCACTCCTTAGGATCAGCGCACTCACCCATACCGATAACGCCATCTTCCTCGCCGCCGATTGAACCAACCTCAGCCTCAAGGGACATATTGTGGTCGGCACAAATCTTAACTAACTCCTTAGTCTTTGCAATGTTCTCCTCGATTGGGTAGTGAGAACCATCGAACATGATTGAAGAGAAACCTGCCTCAACGCACTTGAGACATCCTTCGTATGAACCGTGGTCTAAGTGAAGAGCAACAGGAACAGTGATGTTAAGTTCCTCAATCATACCCTTAACCATACCTACAACAGTCTTATATCCTGCCATATACTTGCCTGCGCCTTCGGAAACACCAAGGATAACAGGGGAGTTAAGCTCCTGGGCCGTGGTAAGGATAGCCTTGGTCCACTCAAGATTGTTAATATTAAACTGGCCAACTGCATAATGACCGGCAACTGCCTTTTCAAGCATCTCTTTTGCTGTAACTAACATAGGTATACCTCCGATATTGTTATTATTTTGACAAACCCATTATAACACATAAAGAAAAAAATGGAATAGGTAAAATAAGAAAACTTACTCGGCATTATATTTCAGAATTGTTTTGATATTGTCGGTGAGCGTTCCGGATACATCGTATATGACATTTCTGCTCTGAATGCCGTTTTTCTTAAAACCGAATGCAATTGTGTCGGTGTAGGTTGAGGAGGCACAGCCAAGCGGAACAAAGAAGTCATGCAAAAAAATATATGCCGTCTGTGTCGGATTTATAACGGTCCGTTCGAGATTAGGATGTGTGTCGTAAGCGGGATTTATGTATTTTTTTATTGAGCCGAAATCGGCGCTCACGGCGTGGACGTTGCCGAAGGTGTAGATGCGGAGCCTGCCCTTGTGCCCGCCCATGAAGGAGGTGCCGTGCGCGTTGTGCGAGATGTTCTCGATGTATGCCTCGACGCGGAAAGCGTCACGCGCATAATGATTTGGCGCGGTATCGCCGAGAGGTGTAAATCCGATGTCGTCTGCGCGTATCGGAATGCCGCTCTGCCTTGTGCCGAAGTCGTAGGAGGTTATCGGAACGGCTGCGGTGTTGCCGAGAAGGTCGGCTGCCTCTATGTACATGTTTACGCGCTCAATATTTTCAAAATCGGGGAGACAGTCGTAGAGGTTAAAACGACAGACGTAGTGTCCGCCGTTTTCCGCAAAATCAAATGAGGTCGTATTTTCTGTATTGTCGGCGTCAGAGATAACGAGAGTGAAGCCGGATATTCCAGCCATATCATCGCAGGCATCCGATATTGTCATGACGGAGTAGGGCGGGTTGATGCTGATGTCGTTATAAAGACCTAGAGTTTCGTTGTTTTCGATGTACTTCACGCTTCCCGACGGCGCGGTGTTGTCAAAGGCGTAGATGCCGTAGACATGGCAGGAGTCAATAATCCCGAGTGCATTGTCGTCTGTCGAGAGGTTGCCGAACCTGTCCTTAACCTGCTTAACCCACAGGTAGTAGAAGCCTGTCATTGAACCGCCAAGCTCGGGAAGCGTTACCGAAAATGCGTCGGATGCGGCAGCAGAGCAGTATTCCTCCCAGCTCTCGGGCGGAGAGGTGAAGCTTGTTGAGAAGCCGTATTCGTAGCGGTTGTCAGGGGAGAGCCCGGAACCATATTCACTTATGGAGATTGTGACATCGATGCTTCGCAATGCATCGTGCCCGACACTTGGGTTTACGGTTCTGCCGGGGGTGACGGTCACTTTTGGGGCAGAGATGTCCTTCCAACGGGCATAGAGAGTTACGGTGCCGCCGTTTTCGGATGTGAGATTGACCACGGATTGCTCATCGGCGAACATTTCCGCAGAGCCTTCGGGGCGGGTGCTCCAGCCACAGAAGACATAGCCATCACGCGAGTAGGCGTTGGGTGAAAGCTTGGACGGTATGTCAAAGGTAAAGTCCTGGTCATCCATGCGTCCGTACACGGCCGGGCCTCCGTCACTGTCGTTTTTATCGAATTTCACCGTGTAGTTGATTGGGTACCACAGTGCGTAGAGTGTAATGTTTTTAAGTCCCTTCCAGACGGCATTATCGGGTGTCACTTCAGGTGATGTGCCTATTTTTACTGTGAACATTTTTCTTGAGACATTTCCGAGATTATCCGAAGCGGCAATGTTATAAAAGTTTATTCCGCTCACATCGAATGTGTATTGATGCGTTCCGGCAGTTATGTCCGCAAGCACCACGTCGTTTATGTCCCTGAGCGTTATGCTTTTTATTCCGGAATGGATGTCTGTTATGTCAAAATCAATTATTGCGGAGCTTCCCTCATCGTACCAGCCGTATGAATCCTTTACGCTGCTTATGTCAGGCGCGCTGTTATCAAAAAGATACGGGCCGAACATGTGGTACCCTGTTGAAGATGAAGTGTTGCCTGCCGCATCGGACACGCCCTCCACCCACAGATAATATGTTCCGGAGAGCGTCTGCCCTACGGTAAAAGCGCTGCCGTTTGTGTAGTTTGTCCATGTACCGTCCGGTGCCGAAGAGTCCGTTGTCAGACAGTAACGGTATGATGTGCCGGCGCTCAGTGCGTAGTTGTCGGATGCGGTTATCTTAAGCTGTACGGTCGAAACCCAGTCGGACGCAGTCTCCGGTGATACGCTTACGGTCGGGGCGGTCACATCCTTCCAGATGGCATACAGTATTTTCTTCTCGTTATGTGTCGCCGGCTGCGCGGTGAATGTCGCGCCCGGCTTGTAGGATGTTCCCGTGCCGTCCGCCTTTGTGTTCCAGCTTACAAAGGAAAATCCCGTCCTGGTGAATCCGTTTTGTGCGACTGTAACGGTCGCTCCGTACTTTGCGGATGTTCCCGCAACCGAGCCGGACGCCGCGCCGTTCCCGTTGTAGCTCACGGCAAGCTCGTTTGTCTTGTAATAAACATTCGCCGAACCTGCGGCGGTTACTTTCCATGAAGAGGCGCTGATTGAATCGTAATGGCAGTTGGCAAACGGCGAATCGGAAAGGGTGTAATGGTCCGAAACATTAAAGGTTGTCCCGTACTGGATCTGATAGGTTTTGGTCTTGCTTTTGTCAATGACGCCGTCCTTGTAAAAGTACAGCGTCTGTGTCAGCTTGCCCGGCAGCCAGTACGCATACAGGTCGAGCGAATCTGCCCGGGACTGCCACTTAGCGGACGTGCCGTCGGCTGACCAGTATGTTCCCTTGACTGCGAGTCCGGACGCATCGTAAACTTTCTCCCCCGTGCCGGACTTCCCGGTATACCATCCCTGGAATTCGTATGTCCCGTTTGTAAGCCCGGTCACACCCGTTGATGCGTCGCTCGTCCCGTACTTTGCAACCTTTGTCGTGTCGGCTCCGTTATTTTCGGGATGGAAGGTTATCTGCGTCCCCGAGCGCACAATTTTAAATTTCTGGTAATCGGAACCGTTGAAATCCTTGCAGTACAGTTTGCTTCCTACGCTGTTGCTGTCAACGGTAAGATAAGTTCCGTATGCTTCGTTCTTCATGTAAACATAGCCGTTTCCCGCATCCGAAAGAATCCACCGCTGGGTATTCACATAGTTCTTTTTGGTGTCATCACCCTGCTCGCCGTAAGAAAATATGTGACGGTCGGAGTTCCAGTGAGGCGTCATCCACTGTCCCGAACTGCTTACGAACTGCACGGTGCTGTATCTTGATGTGTAGATTGTCTGGCTGGCGCTTCCGTCTGCCGTCTGGATTGTTGTGTCCTGCCATGCGCTTCCCATTGACAGGACGTAGCTGTCATTAAGAGCGCTGACAATCGTGCACTCTTCCGCATAATATACGGTAACCGTACCGGTCATATTATCAGGGTCAGAGAATACAAACGACGCGCCTCTTAATAACTGATTATCACACGGACGTGTTGTGACGCGGCATCCACTAAGACTATCTGGCATTTCCTTGTACTTCATTATTTTGTCCGGCCATTCACTGCAGGTGTGTCCGTCATCGAGGTCGTATGCCTCGTTTGCCCACACCTTTACCGTGGTCTGCACCCATGTACCAAGGACTTCATCATAATAGCCGTATATTGACGCCGGATAACGGCTCCAGTAATTGCCGCCGTCAGACGGTCCGTGGGAGCATGAGGTCAGATAACCGTATGCCGAATCGTATTTTGCGTTGTAATTATGGTTGCTCGAATTTTTGACGCCGAGCACGTCATCAAGCCTTACCATGTTGTAGGTTTTTACGAGCGCGGACATTTCGGCCGCCTGCACGGGCACGGTACTGCGCGGGGAAACCGCCGCACCCGTGCAGACGGATGCCGCAGTTACCGCAAAAGCCATGAACATGGAGAGTATCTTCTTAAGCTTCTTTTTAAACATAATCAGTCGTCCTTTCTGTAATTTCCTGACCAGTATCCGCCCTCGTCGGTGCAGTTTCCGTCGGCATCGTATACGGTGTATCCGGTCCCGTCCGTCTTTGTGTTCCATCCGTTCGGTATGTATCCGGTCCTTTCTATGTCCCCGCTTCCCCAGACGGAGTTGTTCTCCTCACTGTCGTAGGTTACCCCGAGGGTTCTGTCGCCGGAAGTTCCGTCGGACACCCAGGTACCGCCGTTGGTACGGAACGTGATGTTGAAATCAAGCGGCGTGAAGTGCGCATACAGAATCAGGCTCGGCCCGATCCATGTGCCGTTGTCCGCGCGGTACAGTCCGGCCTCCAGCCTGTCGGCAATGCTGCCGGATGATCCGCCGTTGAACACGCGGGTGCCGCCCGCAAGCTCAGTGTAAAAACCGTCAAATGTGTATCCGGTCTTCTTTGCTGACGGTACGTCCGTTCCCCAGGAAACGTCATATGCATCTTTGGAAATGAAATTTTTGGAACCGAATTTTATGAAACGCACGGTCCAGCTGTCCTGTATGCTGTCCCCGGTCATCATTCCGGTATCGGCTATGAATGTGAGCTGGCGTTCATTTGTTTCCCATACGGCGGTAAACTTTACGGTTCCCGACGAATATCTGAGGTTCGAGAACGAAACGGTCGTTCCGGCAACCTTATCGGCTCCGGCACCCGATGCGGTCGCGGCCGTGGTGCGGATTCCGGCAACATCGTGTTCCCCGTCATCCATTCCGGTGACCGTCCATCCCTTAAATATCAGCGAGCCGTTCTCCGGATTGCTGACATCGAAATACTCATGAACGGACGCCCTTGCCGGATATAAGCCGCCGGAATAAGCAGTGCCGCCGTTGAAGTCGTAGACGATATTGTACGAGGCGTAATTCCACTGTGCCGTGAGAAGCACGGTTCCTTCCGAGCCGTTCAGTCCGATCATTTCGGAAGACGTTCTGCCCGCCCCGGCACCGGACGCTGTCTCTTCCGTGGTTTTTGTGCCGTCTATGAGGTGCGGCGACGAATCCATGCCGGTAATCGTCCATCCGTTGAACTGTGCCCCTTTAAGTGCCGGCGCCGTGATGGTCAGAACATCATAATATTCTGCCCGCGACGGATTCTCACGGCTTACGGTTCCGCCGTTATAGTCGTATTTTATGTTGTACGCGAGCGGCTCCCACACGGCATACGCGGTGTCACCGTTGGTTTTGGCGTACTTTTCGTTTTCATCGACCGGCACGATTATATCCTGAAACCATGACCAGTCCGAAAGCCTGTATCCCGTAAGGGACGGCGCGGGCAGCGTTCCGATTTTGCTCATGTACGGCAGCGTCCTCTTCTTTTCATCCGCGCCCGAAAGTATGTATCCGAGCCTGCTTTTTGCTGCGGCATCCGGCAGGCGGTAATCAAATTTAAGTGTCACGTCCATCGGCACCCATTTTGCATACAGGGTGCGCGTATATGATTCGGCGGCCGCCGGGAGGGTGTATTCATCCTTTGCCTTTCCGGCATAACCGGAAAAGGTTTCCGTGTCCGCGTCGTAATTTTCATACCATCCGTCGAACGTATAGTTGGCGCTTCCGACAGACGGCAGCGCATAAGTGTAATCGCTGTACACGGCGGATGCATTTATGACGGTATCCTTTGAAAGTCCGGAGCCCGGATAAACATCGCCCGGCTGATAAGATGTTCCGCCGATATTCCACCCGGCAAATTCAAAATATCCGGTTTCACTGTTGACCTTCGTTGTAGACGCAATCCCGTTATTGGTATTGGTCACATAGTCAACCGTGTAGCCGCTTCCGGTGAGGGCTGTGTCTTTAAGTTCGGCATCACTGCCTACGGTCACAGCCTGGTCTTCAGGCGGCGCGGTATATGTATCGCTCGCGCCCTTGTCATAGCGGATTGTGTAATTGCCGACATACTCCCAGTTTGCATACGCCGTCACATTGCCCTTGTATATCCAGTTGCCGCTGCCGTCAAAATACTTTGTGTTCTTAACGGCATTACCGTCCGTATCGTAGATGAGCACGCCGCCGTCCGGAGTGTCGTACCAGCCCGTGAAAATGTAATCAGCGCGGGACGGAGCCTTTACCGATGCCGTGCCGTAAGGCGTGGCGGTCTGCGGTGAGGTGACATCAATGTCGGAGTACCATTTTTCTTTATTGGTATCAAAATACCATGGGAATATCTTACACACAGAGCTTCCCGTATACACTTTCATATTTCTGATTGTTTCTTCAGAAATAATTCCGCCGTTTGAATCAAACGTCACTGTTCTGTAGAACACAATTCCGATAAGTCCGTACACATGCGTACCGTAATAAGCGGGAACGCCTTCATCCTGTTCAGCGGGATGGTTGCTGTCATGAATGTCCTTATTCATGTAAGTACCCTCAAGCAGGTACAGAAATTTCTGGCCGTTGTCTATTGTATTGCTTACATCGAGGCTTACAACATACTCGCCTTTGTATGCACCGCCGTTTCCGGCTTCGACGGATTCCCAGGTCTGATGGCTCAGCTCGTTATTGACTTCCGCACCGGTCTGTTCTTTAAAGCTGTACCATTCATTCGCGCTCGTTGTCGCCGTGATGTTTTCCATTGTATTCCGGTACTCGCCAAGCCAGTACATACGCCCGTGAGTCTCGGTCACGCCCTCGGCTGACGGATTTTCAAAATGCGTAATGTTCGGTGTGGTTATAACCGCATAATCGACTTGCTGTCCTTCGGAGTAAGACATTTCGTATTCGTATATGTACTTATTTAGGTCGTAAGTAGCTGTACCGGCGGCGGTGTCATTCATTACACTCGGCTCCCTTTCAAATTTCCTGATTATCTTATCTCCGGTAGTATCGTTGATGTGAATGCCGTTGCTGTTGTAGTGAGTATCTTTATGTTTACACTGCATAAGCTGAACGGTGATTTTTGCAGCATTTCGGTCTTTTTTTTCAGCTTCATTTGAGCCGTCCTGATTATAGAATGCTGCTACATTTTCGGTACATATACTGACCGTAGACAAAGTGACAACAATCAGTAATGCAA
>UQZF01000042.1 GCA_900545455.1 uncultured Eubacteriales bacterium | reverse complement strand
GGAAAAAGGCATCGCCGTCATGCAGTATCCTAATGTCAATAAGAATGTACAGTTGTATAGGGCTTTTGATATGTCATATATGGTCGGGAGCGCATATAGGGCAGTTGTTGACAATCGCATTTACTCAGGTACCGATGTGTACACGCCCGAGTATGAGTACGGTTTTATTTACGGCGGATTGTTTGCACTTGGATATTGTAATTTTATACATGAGTACTGCCTGAAAAACTCCGTGGACAAGGTGTTGTTTTTCTCGAGAGATGGTGATGTTCTTAAAAAAGTGTATGACCTGATGTATCCGGATGAAAGGACAGAGTATGTCTACTGGTCAAGGAAAGCGGCAACAAAGCTTGGCGCAGTGTTTGACAGGCACGATTATTTCAGAAGATTTGTCATGCACAAGGTGAATCAGGGATATTCAATAGGTCAGATACTTCATTCGATGGGACTTGAATTTCTCACGGATGGATTGCCGTGTCAAATGAGAGCGGATGATGAGCTGACGAACCGAAATGCGGTACAGCTTCGAGCATTTGTGGAAGCGAATTGGGACAGAGTGGCAGAGTGTTATGACACGGAAAATAGAGCGGCAAAAAGCTACTATGAGAAAGTGTTGGACGGATGCGGCAAGGTGCTTGCGGTTGATATAGGCTGGGCAGGAAGCGGAGCGATGGTGCTGAGGCATCTTGTGGCGGATGAGTGGAAGCTTCCATGCGAGATTATAGGTATGGTTGCGGGAACCAACACTTTACATAACGCTGAGCCTGATGCGGCGGAAGCCTTTTTGCAGAGCGGGAAGCTGGTTTCATATCTGTATTCCCAGAGCCATAACAGGGATTTGCTGAAAAAACATGATCCGGACAGGGGCTACAATGTATTTTGGGAGCTTCTGCTGTCGTCGCCGACACCTAAGTTTGAGGGCTTTGAATGTGGTGATGTCCGCAGGGAACAGTCGAATGACAGGTATATTCCTGAAAATGACATCACGCTCTGCTTTGGCGGATATGATTTTAATGTCGATGGGATAAAACATATACAGAGTGGAATTCTGGATTTTGTGAGGGATTACACTGCAAGGTTTAGGCATTTCCCATATATGCTCAATATAAGCGGCAGGGATGCGTATGCACCGATGCTTGTGGCAGCCGGTAATAATGAAAAATATCTTAAAGTAATTGAGAGCAGATTTGCACTTGAGATAAATGTTAACTGACGGAGCGGATGAAATGAGCAGCTGGATATTTGTCGTATTGATAACTGAATATATATTGTGTTCTGGCGGGATGACAGACCTTGGAAACGGCGGTCTTGGAATAAACACATGGGTAATGCTTTTAGTCGGATATGTTTTGCTGACCAGGTTTATCACATGTAATAACCACGGAAGAGGTGTCAGAGTGCGTTACGAGCAGGAATTGAGCTTTGCCCTGAAGGATGTCGCATGCAATTTCGTGATGCTGGTATTTTTAGTGGCTGTGGCTGATATTTCAGAGCTGCCTGTGTTCGGTCATTCGGGAATGCTTGAGGGAATTGCTTTAACAACACTTTTACAGCTCATAAGCATTGTGGTTATATGCAGAATTTTCAAAAAAAGCGCTGAGAGAAAGGCACTCAAAAGACTGTACATATATGAAAAGCATTTCATACGTTCCGGGCCTACGGAGTATTCGGAGAGAGTGTGTGTAAATGAGTGCGATGAAGATGAATTACATAAAAAAATAGAAGAGTGCGATGAAGTTTATCTCTACGATTTGTCTGCACAGAAACGTAATGACATGATGAAAATCTGTTTCTATAACCATAAGCCTGTGTATTTTACCTGCAAGCTGTCGGATATGGAACTTCGCTCGGCTGCGATTGCGCAGGACGGCGACAAGCTTATCTTTTTTAAGGAGACTAATGCCGTACATGGTATAAGCCGTTTTTTTAAGAGGTTTGTTGATATAGCCGTGTCGGCAGTATCCATTGTGCTTCTGAGTCCCGTGTTCGGCATTATCGCGGCAGCAATCAAGCTTGAGGATGGAGGAAAAGTATTCTACCGTCAGACAAGGTGTACAAAGAATCAGAGAGAGTTTCAGATTATCAAGTTCAGAAGCATGGTCGCAGGTGCGGAAGAACATGTCGGTGCAAGGCTTGCGGAAAAAAGGGATTCACGACTTACAAGGGTAGGATATTATCTGCGTAAGAGCAAGCTTGATGAGCTTCCCCAGTTGATAAATATTCTTAAAGGTGACATGAGCATTGTAGGACCGAGACCGGAACGTCCAGAGCTGATTGCCAAGACTATAGAGAGTGTACCTGAGTTCAGCTTCAGAACAACAGTCAAAGCGGGACTTACCGGATATGCACAGGTACATGGAGATTATCATACGGATTTTCTTGAAAAATTAAAGTGGGATTTGATGTATATTGAAAATTTTTCATTGCTTTTGGATTTCAAGATAATTTTGATGACCATCCCCGTGCTGTTCAGAGGCAGTGATGATGTGTGATGATTGTGAAGATGTGATTATGAACCATTGGAGGTATATGTATGTACAATCCTGATGAGGCATGTGATGAGATGATTAATACACTTAACAGGATATGCCGTGAAAAGAAAATCAGTTGGAACACACTTGCAAAGGAAGCAGGAATATCGAGTTCGACAATAAGCTATCTGATGAGGGGCAAGAGCAGACCGCAGGTATATACAATGTTGATGCTATGTAATGTTCTCGGAGTGAAATTTTCTGAGCTTTTTGATGAAAATTGTGTTGAAGCAGATGAGGGAAATAAAAATGAGGAAAAGCTGCTTGAGATTTATCGCGGACTTACGGATGAGAAAAGAGAAATGTTGAGAACATATATTGATATGCTTTCAAAGTATGAAGTGTGAATAAACAGAATGCTGATTTCAATAAACAGAACAATATGAAGCCATTTCATCATGGTATAATACAGCATTGAAATATGTTATTTTGCGAAAAGAGGGACTTTGCCGGATAATGGCAATTTAATTAATTTATGAAAAAAAGTAAAAAGAAAATTTATATTATTATGTTTCTTGTATTTCTTGTAATTGCACTTATATGTGCCGTATGTCTTATGCTCAGAGAGTACAGGTTATATAATTCGGAAAAGATTTATGAGAGTCTCGCTGAGGAGATGAACACGGAGACTTCGGTTGAGGATGAAACTGACACGAAGGAGGAGGTTAAGCCTCTTACACAGAGACAGATTAAGATTAATGAATATTATGAGTTACTTGGTATAAATGTGCCTGACAGGGATATAGACTTTGACAGGCTGCACGACAGCATATCGGAAGATATCTATGCCTGGATATACATACCGGAGACTAACGTCGATTATCCTGTTTTTCAGCATCCTACGGACAATTCATATTATCTTGAGCATAATATTGACGGCAGTGAGGGATACCCGGGATGTATTTATACGGAGAATTATAATTCTAAGGATTTTATGGATCCTCAGACTGTAATATATGGTCACAACATGAGGGACGGGACGATGTTTTCCGATCTGCATAAATATGAGGATGAAGATTTTTTTGATGCCAACAGATATGTGTTCATATATACGGAAGAAGATGTTTTTGTATATAAGATATTTGCGGCATACCAGACTGACAACAGGCATCAGCTTCTCAATTATGATTTCAGCGTGGAAGGTGCACTTACGGGGTATCTTTCAGGAGTGATGGCTACGGTGGGAGAGAATGTGATAATCGACAGGGACACGGAATACACATCGGATTCTAAGGTGCTCACATTATCGACCTGTGTTATGAAGGAGAGACAGTTCCATCTCCGCTATCTCGTACAGGCATTGATGGTTGAGCTTCCTGAGACAGGCATGGGAGAATGAATTTATGAAGAAAGAGAAAAAACAGAAGCTTCCGATTGCACTTAAAATAATAATTATTGTACTTTCCGTACTGATTGCACTGATGCTGATTCTTACGGTCGTATTTTTCTCGCTGCGCTCCTCGGGAAAGAAGAGTCTTTATTCCAAGGTAGAGGACGCACAGCCTGATTTTGGCTCATTCGGAGAGATTGAGACAGAAGAAACGACAACTGAAAGTACGGTGGGGGAAAAAGAGACTACAAAGAGTGCGGCGGATAATAATGATAATAAAGAAACAGGCAGTAATTCTGAAAATGTGACGGGTGAGCAGACAGAGACGTCGACGGCATCTGTTGAGAGCACGACGGCTGATAATTCAGGTTATGTGTATCAGAGCGGCGATGTGAACTTTAATGGTCATGTATATCGTTACAATCAGGACATACTAACATTCCTTGTACTTGGAATAGACAGAGAGACGGAAGTTCCCGTTGTGGATGCAAACACAAATTATCTCAAAGGCGGACAGTCGGACACAATACTTCTCATGGTAATGAATCCTCATGATAAAAACATATCCGTTGTTGCAGTGAACAGAAATACAATGACTGACATTGATATGTATGACAGTGCAGGAAACTATGTGAGAACCGCGAAGGCTCAGATATGTATACAGCATGGTTATGGCGACGGCGGTAAGCTGAGCTGCGAGAGAGCACGTCAGACAGTGTCGGAGCTCTTCTATAATCTGCCTATACATGGGTATGTATCAATAGGTATGGGGGCGGTTCCGTTGCTCAACGATGCCGTCGGAGGGGTAGAGATAACACTTCCGAATGATTCATGGGAATTAGGGCTTTCTGCCGGAACGACTGTAAGGCTTAATGGCGAGCAGGCATATAATTTTGTACATAACAGAAATAAACAAGAGTTTGATTCGACGACGGCACGACTTAACAATCAGAAGGTATATCTGTCAGCGTTTATGAATCAGGTATTTGAGGCTACAAAGAATGATATTACATTCCCGGTGAGCCTGTACCAGAAGCTTAGCAATTATATTGTCACAGATATAGGTATTGATGAGATGTCCTATCTTGCATCGGAGCTTGTCGGATATTCCGTTGGCAGTGCAAAAATATATACGGTTCCGGGACAGACTGTCATGGGAAATAAGTTTGAAGAGTTTTATGTTGATGAGAATGCTCTGAAGCAGCAGATGCTGGAGATTTTCTATGAGGTTGTAAAATAACATTTTACAGATAGTTGATATTCTATTTTTAAGGTATCAAAGTCATTATGACTTGATATACACACGTATATAATATAAGGAGGTTTTGAGAAATGAAGAACAAGTTTTTAAAGTTTTTTGCTGTTCTTGCATGCTTTGTAATGGTTTTATCAATGACCGTATTTGCAGCAGACAGCCCTGACACCGGAAATAACTCCGGTACAGACAGCCCTGACACATCTAACAACTCAGCAACAACGAGCACAGATGATTACAGTGTTGCAGCCACAGATAAGGCTTCAGGCGTAACAGCTCCGAAGATTACCGTAAACGGACAGGAGGTAACTGTAACGGTTGCTCCTGCATCTGTAGCAGATGTTAAGAATGCTGAAGCAAAGGCAAAGGAATACTTTGGCGAGAACGCTTCTGTTCTTAAAGTATTTGATATTTCTTTACCTGCCGGCGATTACAGCGCAGGTGTTGACGTAACTCTTAATATTCCTGAGATTAAGGCAGGACAGTCAGTGTCAGTTATTCACTGGAATGGAAAGGTTTGGGAGAACCTTCCTGTAACAAATGTAAGTGATGGAAGTGTAACAGCTACATTCACATCATTCTCTCCTGTTGCCGTTGTTGTAAATCCTGCAACAGCACCTAGCACAGGCTTTAATCCTGCATACTTTGCAGCAGTAGCAATGGTACTTGCTCTTGCAGGTGCTGCATTCTGCGCACGCAGAGGATATAAGGCTGAATAATTTATATTGTATTTAAACAAAAACATACGTGTGATAGTCTGAATAACAGACAATAACGGAGGGCGCCTGTGCAGGGGGCTCTTCTTTATTTTGAACAAACCTCTTCCATTTTTGCATTTTATATGGTAATATAGAGTGATTTATGATGTAATTTTTTCAGATAACGTATATGATTTTTTAGAAATGAGGAATAAGATGTCCGTAGACCAGAGTAAGATTCGTAATTTTTGTATTATAGCCCATATTGACCACGGCAAGTCGACGCTTGCGGACCGTATTATCGAAAAGACCGGACTGCTCACGAGCCGTGAGATGCAGGCGCAGGTGCTTGACAATATGGACCTTGAGAGAGAGAGAGGCATAACAATCAAGGCACAGACAGTGCGCGTTGTGTACAAGGCGGAGGATGGAGAGGAGTATATCTTCAACCTTATCGACACACCGGGACATGTTGACTTTAACTATGAGGTTTCGCGAAGCCTTGCGGCGTGCGACGGAGCGATACTCGTCGTAGATGCGGCGCAGGGTATTGAGGCGCAGACGCTCGCGAATGTGTACCTTGCACTTGACCATGACCTTGACATAATTCCGGTCATCAACAAGATTGATCTTCCGAGTGCCGAACCGCAGAGAGTCATAGAGGAGATTGAGGATGTCATCGGTCTTGAGGCACACGATGCACCGCTCATCTCGGCGAAGAACGGAATCAATATTGAGCAGGTGCTTGAGGCTGTGGTTCACAAGATTCCCGCACCGACGGGCTCGAAGGACAACCCTCTTGCGGCGCTTATTTTTGACTCGCTCTATGATCCTTACAAGGGTGTCATAGTGTTCTGCCGTATCAAGGAGGGAACCGTAAAGAAGGGCACCAAGATAAGAATGATGGCTACGGGCGCGGAGTTCGATACCGTTGAGGTCGGCTATTTCGGAGCAGGCCAGTTCATCCCGTGTGATGAGCTCACGGCAGGAATGGTAGGATATATCACGGCGAGCATCAAAAACGTGCGTGACACGAGAGTCGGAGATACCGTGACGGATGCGTTAAGACCATGTGCCGAGCCGCTTCCGGGCTACAAGAAGGTTAATCCGATGGTATACTGCGGTATGTATCCTGCTGACGGTGCGCACTACGCGGATTTGAGGGATGCACTCGAGAAGCTTCAGCTAAACGATGCGGCGCTTCAGTATGAGCCTGAGACATCGGTTGCGTTGGGCTTCGGTTTCAGATGCGGCTTCCTCGGACTTTTACATCTTGAGATTATTCAGGAGAGACTTGAAAGAGAGTACGACCTTGACCTCGTGACAACGGCTCCGGGCGTTATCTATAAGGTTCACAAGACTGATGGAACCGTGATGGAGCTTACGAACCCTTCAAATCTTCCTGATCCTTCCGAGATAGAGTTCATGGAGGAGCCTGTCGTGTCGGCTGAGATTATGGTAACGACCGAGTTCGTCGGACCGATAATGGAGCTCTGCCAGCAGAGAAGAGGCGTCTACCTTGGAATGGAGTACATGGAGACGACGAGAGCACTCTTAAAGTATGAGCTTCCTTTAAATGAGATAATTTACGACTTCTTCGATGCGCTCAAGTCGCGCTCGAGAGGCTACGCTTCGTTTGACTATGAGCTCAAGGGCTATGTTCAGTCAAAGCTGTGCAAGCTCGATATTTTGGTCAACAGGGAAGAGGTTGACGCGCTCTCATTCATCGTTCACGCTGACAGTGCTGCCGAGCGCGGAAGAAAGATGTGCGAGAAGTTAAAGGACGAGATTCCGAGACAGCTCTTTGAGATTCCTATTCAGGCAGCCATAGGCGGAAGAATCGTTGCGAGAGAGACTGTAAAGGCGATGCGCAAGGACGTTCTTGCAAAGTGCTACGGCGGTGATATTTCACGTAAAAAGAAGCTTCTTGAAAAGCAGAAGGAAGGCAAGAAGCGTATGAGACAGTTCGGAAATGTCGAGATTCCGCAGAAGGCATTCATGGCTGTGCTAAAGCTTGATGAGAATTAATATAAATATATTTTTTGGAGGAAGATACAATGGATTACAACAGACTTGCAGATTTATGTCTGCCTGACATTGATAAGACACCTGATTACTGGGAGAAGCAGTTCCCGGCAAGAGAGCTGAAGAAGGGCGCACAGGTTACAAGACTTGCGCCGAGCCCTACGGGATTTATACATCTCGGAAATCTCTACGGAGCACTCGCTGACGAGAGAATCGCTCACCAGAGTGGCGGTACATTTTACCTCAGAATCGAGGATACCGATGCGAAGAGAGAGGTTGAGGGTGCGGTTGACATCATCATCAATGTTCTCCGTTACTTTGACATCGAGTTTGACGAGGGTGCAGGAATCGACAACCCTGAGATTAACAAGTACGGTCCTTATTTCCAGAGACAGAGAGCCGAGATTTACCAGACCTATGTAAAGGATCTGATCAGAAAAGGTCTTGCTTACCCTTGCTTCTGTACTGAGGAGGAGCTCACCGCAATTAAGGACGAGCAGATGAAACACGATATTTTGACGGGCTACCACACCAAGTGGGCTAAGTGCCGTAACCTCACCTGCGATCAGGTTGAGGCGAACATAAAGGCAGGAAAGCCTTTTGTAATGAGACTCCGTTCACAGGGTGTTGAGGGCAGAGAGGTTACCTTTAAGGATACAATAAAGGGCGAGATTTCATTCCCTGAGAACATCCAGGATGTCATCATCCTCAAGTCTGACGGAATACCGACCTACCATTTTGCACATGCGATAGACGACCACCTCATGGGAACAACTCTTGTAATCCGCGGTGAGGAGTGGCTTTCAAGTGTTCCTACACACATTGAGCTTTTCAATGTGCTCGGCTTTAAGAGACCTGACTATGCGCATACCGCACATCTCATGAAGATGGAGGACGGCAGCAAGAGAAAGCTTTCTAAGAGAAAGGATCCTGAGCTTTCACTTGATTTCTACCGTCAGGATGGATACCATCCTCACTGTGTAAAGGTATATCTTATGACACTTCTCAACTCCAACTTCGAGGAGTGGTATGACAAGCACCCTGATTCACCGATTGAGGAGTTCAAGTTCGATGTTCACAAGATGGCGCAGTCCGGTGCGCTCTTTGACATGGACAAGCTTCACAACATCTGCCGCAATGAGTTTGCCAAGATGGATACTGATGAGATTTACAACTTCCTCTACGAGTGGAACAAGGATTACAACAAGGATATGGTCGACGTATACTTTAAGTCGCCTGAGTACTTTAAGAAGGCACTTGAGCTCTTCATGGGCGTAGGTCAGAAGAGGAGACGTAAGGATTTTGAGTACGCTAAGCAGATTATGCCGATGTTCTCATTCTTCTTTGACGAGACATTTGTGCCTAACTACGAGTTCAAGTACGACAACGCACAGGTTCGCGAGATTCTTGAGAAGTATCTTGCATCCTACGACCATGCTGCCGACAACAACGGCTGGTTTAACAATGTGAAGGCTATCGCTGACGAGTGCGGCTTCGCATCCGACATGAAGGCATACAAGGCTAACCCTGAGAACTTCAAGGGCAGCGTATCCGACATCGCCGAGATACTTCGTATAACAATAACAGGGGCATCCAATTCACCTGATTTATGGACAATTCTTCATATCATGGGCGAGGACAAGATGCGCGAGCGTATCAACAATATGCTCGAGAAGCTTAACTGATAAAAAGAGGTTTTGCATGAGCTCTGATATAACAAGACAGAAGGGGATATATATACATATCCCCTTTTGCATTTCAAAATGTATATACTGCGATTTCTGCTCAGCGCCCGCCGATGATGAGACGAAGGAGCACTACGTCGACGCGCTGTGCCGTGAGATAGCCGTGGCTGGCGAGAGGGCAGAGGCGGATGGTGACAAAAGAAAAATATCAACGATTTTCTTCGGTGGAGGCACTCCTTCGATACTTCATTCCGCGCTCCTCATCAAGATAATGAATGCCGTGCGAGGTGCGTTTTGCGTGGCTGACGATGCGGAGATTACGGTCGAGTGCAATCCGGGAACCTTGAGCAAAAGCAAGCTTGCGACATATAAGGACATCGGTGTGAACAGATTGAGCATAGGTCTGCAATCGCCAAATAACAGGGAGCTTAAAAATCTCGGCAGGATTCACACCTACGAGCAGTTCGAGGAGTCGTATATTGAGGCGAGGCTTGCGGGCTTTGACAATATCAATGTCGACATAATGTCGGCGATTCCGAATCAGACGGTTGCGGGCTATGAGGACAATCTAAGGAAGGTTATCGCGCTAAAGACCGAGCATATATCGGCGTACAGCCTGATTGTCGAGGAGGGGACTCCGCTGTACAACATGGTAGAGCGCACCCACGGAAGGATACTTCCGTCCGAGGACGAGGACAGGGAAATGTATGCCATGACAAAGGTTATGCTTGCGGAAGCGGGATATTCAAGGTATGAAATATCCAACTACGCCAAGCCGGGGCGCGAGTGCAGGCACAACATATCCTACTGGGAGCGTGACGATTATCTGGGCTTCGGTGTGGCTGCGGCTTCACTTCTCGGGAAAAGACGCTTCACGAACACCCTCAATGTGGCTTCCTATATCGCCAATCCGATTGACAATCACAGCGAGGAGCAGCTTCTCACCCTCAACGATGAGATGGAGGAGTATATGTTTCTCGGGCTTCGTATGATGAAGGGTGTCGACACGGAGCGTTTCGGGGAGCTCTTCGGAAAAAGCTTTGACGAGCTTTACGGGGAGATAACGGCAAGACAGATAGAGCAGGGGCTCATGGTGCGCGACGGTAACCGGGTGCGGCTTACAGATATTGGAATTGACATAAGCAATACGGTTATGGCAGAATACATGCTATAATAAAACCATCAATAGATATTGTGATTTCGAGAGTGCAGAGCACGGAGAAAACACGGTTATTATATGAATAGCTATGTAAAAAGGAGTAATACATGAAAAGCAGACACATAAAATTTATCACATTATTGCTGTGCACGCTGGCACTGTGCATGACAGCATCCGCGGGCTGTTCAAAGAAAACCGACGCGCAGCCTGAGAGCACCGAGGCACCGACGGCGGAGGTAGAGGTTAAGAGCGGCACCACCATAGAGGACGGCATTCTCTTGGTCGGAATTTCGTCAAGCCCATACATAAATGAAGCCGAGGACGGCAAGGTTGAGGGCTTCGAGATTGACCTTGCAAAGGCTATCGGCGAGCTCACTTTTCTGGATGTGAAGTTCGTAAAGATGGACTATAACGGAATATATGCCGAGCTTGACACGAGCAGCTTTGACTGTGTCATGAGCGGTGTCGAGATAAGTGATGCGGTCGACAAGGTGTACGATTTCTCGGTTTCATATTACACGGATGACAATGGACACGAAATCGGAGCTGTTGTGAAATCGGGAAACAACAGACTTTTAAATGTCCTTAACAAGTCAATCGTAACTCTAAAGAGCAGCGGAAAGATGGACGAGCTCTACGAAAAGTGGTTTGCCATGGATGAGACGGGCGAGAGCACCAATCAGGAAAGCAATAAAAAATAATGGGCGTTAAGACGGAAAAAATACTTGCATTATAAGTAAAATAGTGATATATTAAGCAGGCTTTGTGGAATAAGACAAAGCCTGTATTATTTATCCGAGTGTTCGTAACCATCCACTCGTAAAACAAAACTAAGGAGATTAAAAAATGAACAAGAAAGTATTATTTATCACTCAGGCAGCGGTAATAGCGGCACTCTATGTTGTGCTCACTTATGTGGCAGCTCTTTTGGGATTATCAAGCGGAGCTATTCAGGTGAGATTTTCGGAGGCACTCACCGTACTGCCTTATTTTATTCCGTCAGCCATACCGGGAGTAACGATAGGATGTTTCCTTGCCAACCTGCTCACTGGCGGCGCAGTGCTCGATATCGTGTTCGGTTCGATAGCAACTCTCATAGGAGCTGTGGGCTCATATCTTTTAAGAAAGCATAAATGGCTTGTTCCGCTCCCACCGATTATTGCAAACATAATCATAGTTCCATGGGTTCTTCAGACAGCCTACGGTATGACTGATGCTTACTGGTATCTCATGCTCACCGTTGGTGCGGGCGAGATTATCTCATGCTATATATTCGGAATGATTCTTTTATTTGCGCTTGATAAGCATAAGAAAACAATATTCCGTCAGTAGAATAAATGAAAATGCGGCAGAGGTTACATGGCGCATATATGAAAAAGCTCCGGCTTCGGCGAAAATGAGGTGCGCCCTCAGATACGCCAAGGTCGGAGCTTTTTATAATTCATATATCAGTAGAAGTCAGCTATACGGCTTACAGCTTTAGTTCAGGAAATGGTATAACCTTTGGCATATCACTGATATGCTCGCCGATGGTTTTTTCCATGTACACCATATCGTACCAGCGGTTGAACTTGTAGCCGCAGTTGTGAAGGTGTGCGCAGATTTTAAAGCCCATGTGCTCGTGAAAATGCACGCTTGCCTGAGTGAGATACTCGTCCTCAACCTCGGTGTATGCCACGCAGGAATAGAGATTTAGGATATTCTGTTTTTTTAGAATAGTCTCCATGATTCCATAGAGCTCGCGACCGATTCCCATGCCGTGACAGTCGTTGGCAAGATATATCGACATCTCGGCGCACCATGAGTAGGCGGCGCGCGGATGGAAGGCGTGCGCGTAGGCGTAGCCGCTTATTTTGCCGTCGATAAGAACTGCTATGTAAGGGAATTGGGCGAGCACGTCGGCTATGCGGGAGGCGAACTCCGAGACTGACGGAACCTCGTACTCGTAGGTGATTGCCGTATTTTTCACAAAGGGTGCGTATATATTTACAAGCTCTGCCGCGTCGTCGGTCGTGGCAAGGCGGTATGTGACATTAGGGATTGATGATTTTAAAAGTGTGTCGATGTTGTTTGGGTTCATGTTATGCCTCCGTCTATATGATTTAAAACAGTTGGTGATTAAACTAATTTTGAATTATAGCATTATTGGTCTTGAATATCAATTATCTGTTGCATTAATGAATGATATATGATAAGGTATATGCAATGATATTGTATGTTGCGAGCAATCTACGGAATGGGGAGAGAAATAATGACAAAGATACTGCTGGTTGAGGATGATGAAACCATAGTGAGGACGCTTAAAGATTTCCTGCACGCGGAAGGGTTCGATGTTGAGAGCACGGACGGACAGGCAAAGGCTCTCGAGCTGCTTGAGAAAAATGAGTACGACCTTGCACTTTTGGATGTGTCGCTTGGCGAGGGCAACGGATTTTCGCTGTGCTCGGCAATCAAGAAGGGTAAGCAGCTCCCGGTCATATTTTTGACGGCATCGGGGGATGAGTTCAGCGTCGTGACGGGGCTTGATCTGGGGGCGGATGACTATATTGCTAAGCCGTTCAGACCGAGGGAGCTCGTCTCGAGAATCAACAGTGTGCTGAGAAGATGCGGTAAGAGCAGGAAGTTCTTTGATATAGACAATGTAAGGGTGGATTTGGACAAGGGAGTCGTGTACAAGGACGGGCGGGACTTGTATCTGTCGGCACTCGAGTACAGGCTTTTTCTTGCGTTCATCAACAGCGAGGGAAGGCTTCTCACAAGAAGCAGGCTTCTCGAGGAGATATGGGACGTGGCAGGGGATTTCGTCAATGACAACACGCTGACGGTGTATATAAAGAGACTGCGCGACAAGATAGAGAATAATCCCGCAGAGCCGAGAATCATCGTGACGGTCAGGGGAATGGGATATAAGCTTGGGGGTTAAGCATGTTAAAAAACAGGGAGACGAAGCGTTTTATTATAACAGGTATAATTCTTACAGCGGTTATATGTGCCGCGGTGACATTTTTTCATATTCCGGCATGGATTGGGATTGTCACAGCGATGGCGGCAATGCTTTTATTGTATGCGTTTGACATGAGGAGGCGTTACAGCCACATGGAGAACATGGCGCAGGAGATAGACCTCATCCTTCACGGGACGGACAAGGTGACGTTAACGGACTATGAGGAGGGCGATTTAAGCATACTGAAAAATGAGATTTCCAAGATGACAGTGATGCTCAGGCAGCAGGCTGAGAGGCTCAGCGGTGAGAAGGTCAAGCTTGCTGATTCGCTCGCCGATATATCGCACCAGATAAGGACACCGCTCACATCGCTCAATCTCATGCTTGCTGATTCCGGCTCTTACAAACAGATTTGTTTTTATTTGCCTGCGGAGCTCTCTTACGCTCCAATTGCATTTCATACATTCTGTTTCATAAAAAATCTTTCAAAAGCATCTTCAATAACCATAATTTCCCTAATATGGGAAAAAGAGAGATTGCTTACCAAAACTTCCGGTTTTGTTTCAAATTGGTGCGACACTGTCGAACTTTTTTTAAATTCAGGTAATTCAAATTGGTTCGACACCGTCGCACCAATTTGAGGATACAACAAATAAAAATTTCGACAGAGCTTAAATAATGTGGAGTTCATTCCTTTTTGTGAAATCTCTTTTTCCAAATTTTTCAAGAGCTGTGCTCCATATTCAGCTCGGTCGCTTCCGGCTTGTTCATATTCTACGATATAGTATCCAATCGCCCAATTTCGTAAAGCCATAAGCTGATTCACGGCACTTTTGGCTGTAGAACCTGCTTTGTCATTTATGCTTTTTATAGAATTTGCCAGTTTTTCAAACTTCATGATATTTCCCCTGTTTAAAATAATTGTCTCCGCCTTATTTATTTGAAAATAATTATATTATATCATACACAAAACAAATGTTCAAGTATAATATATGTTACTTGACTGCGGAGCCGCTTATTGCAGCTCTGCTATTCTTGTAAGTGCGACATATATTCCGCTTATTCTGTACCATGTCTTGTAGTCGACTACGCCCGTCTGCGGAAGATTGAATATCTTCTGAAACTGGCGCACGGCTTCCTGCGTGCCCTCACCGTAGATACCGTCGACGGCGATTTTTGGTATGTTGTTGTAGGTGTTCGAGATGGTGTTGAGCTGCTCCTGAAGCTGCCTTACCTTTTCACCAGACGAACCTATGGTGAGCTCGTAGCCCGGGTAGGAGGCGGGGATGCCGCTTATCTCCTCGGCAGTGTTGATGTATGCGGAGCTTCCGTAGTAGTAGCGGAGAATGTCTATATCGCTGTAACCGTCGTCGCCGAGAGCCTTGCTGCCCCACTGGCTCATCGCGTTCGGACAGGTGGTTCGTTTGCCGTCGCAGTACTGCGTGAGTATCGGCTGCTTCACGTTCGGGCGGGAGACATAGCTTGCGAAAATCTCGTCGACAACCTGTGAGATGCTGTCAAAAATGTTGCGCCCGTATATCCATTTGTGGTCGTAGGCGGTCGAGGTCGTTATCGTAAAATCGTAGCCTTTGTTTCTGTACCATTCCGTGTAAACGCGGTTTAGCGTAAACGACATAATCGCTATGATATTTGCGCGGAGAGTGGCTTCTGGCCATGTCGAGTAGATTTCGCTGCTCGCGACATTTTTTATATAGTCAGCGTAGCGGACATAGTAATCCGTCGCCGTCGAGTCGGACGGGACGCCGTCGTGGACAACGACATATTCGGGAATCACAACGCGGCTTAGCACGATTTCCCCTGAGCTTCGTATCGGCTTAATCTCGTCCTCGGGAATTTTCGGAGGAAATACGCCCCAAAGTGTATCGGCAGGAATATCTATCACACTCGGCGATGTGTTTGGCAGAATCGGGTTTAAGCGCACGGGCTGTACGGACAGCTCGCCAGAAAAAATTTCCGAGCCCGATATTGTGGTCGGTTCATAGCCGGGAGCCGTGATTATGAGGTTGTATTCCGAGTATGGCTGGACATCGGATGCGGGATCTTCGCTGTACGACCTTGGCGGTGCGGCGAGGTCGACCTCCTCGGTCATACCGTTGGAATCCGTTGTGAGCCGCTCTATGGTGTCCTGCGGATCGCCCGTGTAGGATATGGACACGCTGGCACCGTCGATGGGGCGGTTGTTCACGCGGTCGGTCACGTCGACCATGAGCTGTCCTTCCTCCTCCTGCGCAAAATGAAAGCGTTCTTTTTTTATGAGCATGGGTACCTCTGATATGGAAAAACATTTGTATCAGTATATGCGGGAGGTGGGGAGGGGTGAATAAAAATATTGACATTCCCGTTAGCATAAACTAACATGAAATAAGATAAGCTTTAGTGTGTCAAAGAATCAGCGGGCGGTGTGCTGCGCTGCGGCGGAAAAGAGGTATGGCGTGAAAGATGAAAAAACAAAAAATACTTCGTGGAATTTTTTACGTTCTTGGGCTTTTGA
>UQZF01000041.1 GCA_900545455.1 uncultured Eubacteriales bacterium | reverse complement strand
CAACAAGCGTGTCCATATTCGGTGCGCCGTGCGCAAGGCTCTTGAAGCCGCTTATAAAGAACTTCTGGTTGATAACCATAATCATTGTTGTGAGAAGGAGCTGCGTAAGCCCCATCGCAACGTGGTTTCCCTCCATGAATGAAGGAAGCCTCCAGTTCCACATCATGTGTCCCATAGAGATATACATGAGCGGTATGAGAAGCACGACCGAAGCCACAAGGCGTCTCACCATAACAGGCGTCTCCCTGTCCTTTAACATATCCTCATACTCGGATGTGCTTCCGGTCTGAGCCCCTTTTTGCGTCTTATCCTTCTTGAGTGAAGCACCGTACCCGGCAGCCTTCACCGCATTTATAATGTCCGAGCTGCTCGCTGTTCCCTCAACTCCCATTGAGTTAGTGAGCAGGCTTACCGAGCAGGAGGTCACGCCGGGCACCTTCGCCACAGCCTTCTCAACCCTAGCCTGACAGGCGGCACAGCTCATGCCTGTAACCTTATATTGTTCCAAATTTCACATCTCCTTTCACTACCGCATAAGCTTCTGTATAACGCCCACAAGCTCATCCACAACCTCATCGTTCCCCTCGCGGATATTCTCCGCCACACAGGTTCTTATATGATTTCCGAGAAGAACCTTATTGAAACTGTTGAGTGCAGCATTGATTGCCGCAACCTGAATAAGCACATCAGTACAGTACGCATCCTCCTCGATCATACGCTCAACTCCCCTTACCTGTCCCTCTATGCGCTTCAGCCGGTTAAGCAGATCTTTATACTCCTTCTCAGAGCGTTCCTTATGTTTATCACAACAGCTGCATTTCTGTTCAGTATTATTGCCGCATGCAGGACAGTTATCCTTATTATTGTTCATACCGTTCTCCCTTTCTCAGTTAAATGATATCTTATGTTCTTTTATTCATATACCCCTCGTGGGTATCTGTGCATATAATATACCCTGCAAGGGTATTTTGCAAGTTCTTTTTAAAAATTTTTTTTGTAAATTTTTCCTTTATATGCTATTATAAATAAGCACATTTAATTAAGAAAGGTCAGGCTTTAATGTATCAAACACTGTTAGTTTTTCAATATATAGGCATAATTGCCCTCTTTTTTGAAATTCTCTATGTTGTAAGGCAGAGAAGTTCAAGAATGCAGACTCTCCTGCTCCTTGTCATGTTCTTTACGCTCATCAATATAGTGGGATATACTCTTGAGATGGAGGCTGACACAAAGGAACTGGCAATGCAGTCATTGAAAGTTACATATATAGGAAAACCTTTTATATTGTTTTCATTATATTTGTTTGTCATGGAATACTGTGGTGCGAGCGTTCCGAAGGCTCTGCGCAACACATTTTTCCTGATATGTCTCATAATAAGCTCTCTCGTATTCACGAGCGAACACCAGACACTATTTTACTCATCCGTGGATTTCACACAGGACGGCTTGTTTCCTCATGTAATACTCGGTCACGGCATACTGTACAATATATATACTGTTTTCCTGTGCTATTATTTTATAGGCATGATAATAGTATGTATAAGAAAATATAAAAAAACAGAATCAGCCTTAATCCGCAAACAGCTTCTCATTCTGCTCATACTCATTATTTTCAGTATCACATGCCTTGGTGCATATCTTGCCGATATTACCAACGGCTATGATGCCACCGCAATCGCCTACCTTGTTGCAGTGTTCTTCTTTGAGCGTCTTATGCGCAAGTACGGTCTTTTCGATACACTTACTCTTGCCAAAGATGAGGCGATCGACCATATGAAGAACGGCTTAATCGTAACGGACACATACGGCAACATGGTGTATTCCAACACTGAGGCTGACAAGATTTTACAGTGTGTGAAGTCTTTAGGTCACAAAGACAAGCCTCTTGAGTATCTCAACGACCTTGCGTCGGAGGGAAAGCCTCTTTTTATCAGTCAGAAGCTTGCCCCTGAACTCGAGGACATTTCCGGAAACGAGAACTATGTCTATGAGCTGTCGCTTCGTGACATCCAGCACGGCAAAATGGATTATGGCCAGATGCTCATCATAAACGAAAATACCGACCACTACTATTACACCGAAAGACTCCAAAACGAGGTTGCAAAAAAGACAAAGGAAGTTGTCCTCATGCAGCGAGACATTGTCGGAAGCTTTGCCGCAATTATAGAGGCTCGTGACGGAATAACCGGACTGCATATCAAGAATACAGGCAACCTTGTGAAAGTACTTGTAAATATAATGGCAAAGGATGACCGCTACAGCAGTATAATCACTCCCGATTACGCACAGATGGTCGCCGATGCGGCGCACCTTCACGACATAGGAAAAGTCGCAATTCCGGACAGTATATTACAGAAAAAAGGAAAACTGACCGACGAAGAATTCGCCGTAATGAAAAGCCATCCTCAGGAGGGTGCCAAGATTCTTGATAACACCATTAAGGGCTTCGAGAGCGATGCCTATTACCAGATTGCCCATGACATGGCACTCTATCACCATGAGCGTTTTGACGGCAAGGGATATCCTTCCGGCATAAGCGGCACCGATATTCCTCTTGCTGCAAGAATAATGGCTGTTGCCGATGTATATGAGGCACTCCGCTCTAAGCGTCATTATAAAGACGGATTTTCAAAAGAAAAGTCCATGGTCATTATACGTGAGAATATCGGAACGCAATTTGATCCTGACATTGCAGCAATATTCCTCGACCATATTGATGAGATGGAAGCCGTACTTGACACAGGCGATGCCTGAAACTTTTCCTGAATCAAAAATGACAGCGTGAACTTTATTTAATCACTTTTAATCATAGTTCACACTGTCATTTTTATGTTAAGATATATGTCTTAAAGTGCTTTAATTCCGAACTCCTCAGGAAGGAATCTTGGACATACATTCTCCGATGAAGTTATAACCGATGCCGCAAGCCTGCTTCCAATCTCCACTGACTCAGCAAGTGTCTTTCCGTAAGTAAGTCCGCTCGCAACACCTGCACAGAACGCATCACCTGCACCCGTCGTATCCTTAACCCTCACTCTCTGAGGAGGACATATTCCTTTATCACCGTTCATATCGGCATATACTGCCCCGTTACCACCCATTGTGACAATCATTGCAGGAATCTTTCCAAGAATTACACGCTTTGCAAGAATGTCCCTTAACTCCTCCGGTGACTTTTCCGAATAATCCTCCATGAACAACATTCCGGCCTCGAGCTGGTTACATATAAAGCAATCAAAATGCTTGAGAAAATCACGTCTCTCCACTGCTATACTCATATTGCTGACAACACCATATAGTTTCTTGTCATATTGTTTTGCAAGTGAAACAACCTTCTTGATTATCTCCTTGTCCATATCAACCTCAACTATAATTGAGTCTGCATTCGCAAATATCTCGTCACCCTTCTCGTCAAGAATATCCAATATAGGCATCAGGTTAGGTCTCTGTGAAACGGAACCCGCAAGGTCGCCATTGTGGTCAAACACCGCAAGCCATGTTCCCATTCCACCCGGAATCGTCTGAATATATTCCGTATTCACCTTGTGATTCTTAAGCTTCTTCACAACATCCTCACCCAAAGCACTGTCATCAACAATTCCGACAAAAGTCGGCCGAAGCTCAATGTTCGCTATATCCTCAACTACATTTCTGCTCACACCACCATGTATATATTCAACATGTCCCACATTTCTTCCGTCCGGAATATAGATATCCTCCGGAAATCCCTTGATATCCACAAACACGGCTCCCATAACAACTATTCCCATAACAACCTCGCTTATCCAATGATATTCGCAGTCCGCTTCGCTGCCTGCTCATATAGAATCAATTCTTCGCATCTCACCAGGTACCGGCTTGAACACGGCACACGGCATATAGTTATGGAGCTATTATAAGACATGTTTGTAATTTTGCAAAGCAATATTTTTATAATACCTTGCTTCCGTTTGCCGTCAGCTTGAATCTTGCATCAAAAAACTCGGCTGCATGCCTGCACATCTGCATTCTCCCCAAAAATATATCAAAATAGTCATACATGGTGCATATGCTCTCATCTATCTGAAGATTGAGTGCTATCTGCTTCTTCTCGGTTGAAATCTTAAGTGCCGATGCCTCCACGGCATAGTTGACTCTGTCATGTATATCATACTGTGCTTTATCCTTCTCTCTCACTCTGTCCCTTCGCACATCAGTCTTATCCGCAATAATAAGTGCCGCAGATATTATGTCCACGGCTCCGCCGGTCGACTCGTCATGATTTGCTATGGCGGACACCACCGTAACACGGTCTTCAAGACTCATATCCGTGCGCTGTAAAAGCTCATTGGCAAGCAGTGCTCCATATTCCGCATGATTCTTTCGATTGATTGAATTTCCTATATCATGCATATATCCTGCAATCTTCACAAGCTCGATATCGTGCTCCGTACAGCCGAACTTCTCGAGTATCATAGCTGCCCTCTCTGCGACTAGCGTGCAGTGAACCTGCGAGTGATCCGTGTAGCCCAACACACCTAAATTGTCATTTCCCTTTTTTATGTATGCGTTTATTTCCTTATTTTTTCTTATTTCCTTGTATGTCATACCTGCCTCATTTCCGAACCGGATAACTATCCCTCTTGTCAGGGCACACTTTCCGTATCCGTTCTACATACAAGTATAATCCTGCGAATATAAAGATTATTACCATTATAATGTAAAATGTATGTAAAATAAAGCTCCCGCACCGGAAATCTCTTTCCGACACGGGAGCCGTATTTATCATATTTTTCAATTACCCTGCGAATTACTCTGCAGCATCTTCCTTCTTCTCCTCAGCCTTGTCCTCGACAATCTGAATGTGAACCTCACGAAGCTGCTTCTCCGTAACCGTGGCTGGTGCGCCCATCATGACATCCTGTGCATTCTTGTTCATTGGGAACGGAATAATCTCACGGATGCTCTCCTCGCCTGCGATGAGCATTACCATACGGTCAACGCCCGGTGCGATACCTGCGTGTGGCGGTGCACCGTAGCAGAACGCATTGTACATTGCAGGAAACTTAGCCTTAACATCGTCCTCGCCAAGACCTACAAGCTTGAATGCCTTTATCATGATTTCAGGATCATGATTACGAACGGCACCCGATGAAAGCTCAACGCCGTTACATACAAGGTCGTACTGGTATGCCAAAATATCGAGAGGATTCATTGTGTCGAGAGCCTCTGCCCCGCCCTGCGGCATTGAGAATGGGTTGTGGCAGAACTCAAGCTCGCCTGACTCCTCACCAATCTCGTACATAGGGAAGTCAACTATCCAGCAGAACTCGTAGCACTCCTTCTTCATGTATCCGTCAAAGCTGTTTCCGATAGCCTTTCTGATAACTCCGGCAGTCTTCTGTGCCGTCTTTAAATCGCCCGCTGCAAGTGCAACGAAATCACCGTTCTTGAGACCGAGTGCCTTAACTACCGCATCCTTGTGCTCCTGAACGAACTTTGAGATACCGCCGACAAGCTCGCCGTTCTCATCAAGTCTGAAATAGTATGCCTTCTGTCCGCTCACAACCTCAACATCTGCACAGAGCTTGTCAATCTGCTTTCTTGTGCCGGTGAAGTTCTCAGCCACAACAGCCTTAACTCTGTTACCCGCAAAAGGTCCAAATCCGCAGTCAGCAAGCACGTCCGTTGCATCCTGCACAATAAGGCTGATACGAAGGTCAGGCTTATCCGTTCCGTACTTATCCATTGACTCAAGATATGGGATTCTCTTAAACGGCGGCTTGGAAGCCTCATTGTAAATTCCGTATCTTGCGAAGATAGGAGGAAGAACATCCTCAAGAATCTCAAATACATCCTCCTGATTTGCAAATGCCATCTCCATATCGAGCTGGTAGAACTCTCCCGGTGAACGGTCAGCTCTTGCGTCCTCGTCTCTAAAGCATGGTGCTATCTGGAAGTATCTGTCAAAGCCCGATGCCATGAGGAGCTGCTTGAACTGCTGTGGTGCCTGTGGAAGTGCGTAGAACTTGCCCGGATGATTTCTTGCCGGAACAAGATAGTCTCTTGCGCCCTCAGGTGATGAGCATGTAAGTATAGGAGTTGTAATCTCCATAAAATCATGTCCGATCATCGCAGCACGAAGGTCTGCAACAATCTTGCTTCTCAAAATAATTCTTGACTTGACATCCGGATTACGAAGGTCAAGGTATCTGTACTTAAGTCTTACGTTCTCATCCGCATCCTTGGAATGATTAATCTGGAACGGAAGCTCATTGTACTGACACTTTCCGAGAACCGTAATCTTAGAAGGAACAACCTCGATGTCTCCCGTAGGAATCTTGCTGTTCTTAGAGCTTCTCTCTCTTACCTTTCCAACTATCTCTATTGTTGACTCGTAGTTAATTCCGGATAACTGCTCCATCTGCTCTTCTGTCTCAGCGACAATCTGTGTCGTGCCGTAGAAGTCTCTCAAAATCAGGAAGCCCAAGTTCTTGCTGACCTTACGGAGATTCTCGTACCAGCCGACAAGCTTAACCTCTTCGCCGACATTCTCTAGTCTTAACTGACCACAATTATGTGTACGTCCCTGCATGTTTTTTTCCTCTTTGCTTAAAATTTGCGACAAAACCTGCCTGCGGCACATCATTCTGCCCGCGCGCCGTTCTGTCTTGTGTCTTTCGCTATTATAGCATTACCGTGAAACGCCGTCAACCACAATGCTTTCACTATCTGAGTTGTTTGAGGGTTCCAAATTGGAATCTGCTTTTTCGGCATATTCCTGTTCCAATTCATCCGCCAGATATACATCGCTCATGCAGTGCATATCCGATACACCGTCGCGGACCAGCTTATACACCTCGGAGTGATAAAAAAATCCCAATGCCGCATCCAACGAAATTCCCTGCCGCTTTGCAAAGCACTCAATGACGCGGCTGTATTTTTTCTGAAGCAAAATCGGATTTGCCGTCATAGCGCCTCACTCCCTTCAAAATGTAATAACGACAGTGCCTTCTCTGTGCGAAAACAAATTTGCAGGTTAGGCTTTTCATAACGCAGACGGTTAATGGCTTCTGTCTTGTCAATCAATCCGTCAAAAAACAATTCCACGGTATTAAATACTTTATCATTGGCAACGCCACCCACAACAAGGTCATAATCCGTCGAATCCTTCCCAGTGCGGCAGTCCAAAATAAAATCCAGCCATTCCTCGGAATATGAGTCAAATTTGAGAGCTTTCAGTTCAGTCTCCCTGCTCTCGTCATACATATATTCGGAAATTATTCCGTCTTTTCCTCTGCGCTTAAACTTACCACACCACTTTGCAGCCTGCTCATATAGAGGTGTAACATAAAAGCCACGTCCAAAGTCTACATTAGGGCGTGAATGAACCAAATCCGGCTTTGCAATCTCCAAAAATGAGCCCTGATAAAGAATCATACCTCCACACCCCTTTCCCTCATCACGTCAAGGAGGTCGTCTACGATGTATTCACGGCTTTGAGTATGCAGCACTTCATATTCCGGCACAATGTAGCCATTTAAAATATCACTTTTTTCAGTAAAAGCCTGATAAACACGCTCTGCATCCACCCCCAGCTTTGCCGCAACATTTTCAATGCAAAATACGGCAAATTCCAGCTCACCTGAATTTTTGATTTTTTCATCCGGCATCATACGCAATTCCCCCTTTACTTTATTTTAACCAATGTTACTTTTACTATCATAGCACATAAATATGTACTGCACAATCAAGATTGCATTTTGAGAACTCATATAATAATGTGCACGCGACGAAATTATAAATATAAATTTCTAGGCATTTATACTATGGGATGATATAATTAATTTATGATAAATCGGAATTTAAGGAGGTATTAAACCCACATGGCAAAAACAAAAATCCCGACCGCAGCCGAGGTAAGAGAGTATCTCAGACAAAGAGATGCCGAATCGAAAGCCCGCAGAGCGAACCACGAACCTATTGTGGTAACAGGTCATACATTCCCCAATGAAGGTGCTTGGTTAAGGGGAAACACGGTGCCGTTACTTGAAGCGGCTGAAAGGACGGGTACACCAAACGAAGAGATATGGAAGCTGTGCTGTAAACTCTCTCGCATGATACATGCACCCGTTGCAAAGAAGGACTATGAGCGAATGATTCCGTTTGCCGAGAAGCCAAAGACGGTTGATGCCGTTATTGAATTTCTTGAAACCCATACTCCCCAGTTAAGCACATTCCTTTATGACGTTATAGGCTACTATTACTGCATTGCCCTCATATCCCAGTCCGACTACAGACAGGCTGACTGCGAACGACTGTTATGGAAAGCCGTGAATCATAATATAGAACAGTTTAAACGGAAAGCCGAGTGGTCATCACTCGATCTCGGTACCTTGCATCGCAAGATGAAGGTGTTAGAAGGCGACCGTCCTTATCTCACACCGATGAAGGAAAAGCTTGCGGAGTATCTGACTGACTGTGACTAAATGTTCATAAAATGGATTTGCAAATTCAAAAAGACATGTTAAAATAGCATTGGTTAGGAAAAGCTAACCGATGCTGTTTTTTGATTTCTGAAAGGAGATGCAAACATAATGGTAACAAAACTTATTATTGAAGCACTAGCGTACAGCTTAATTTACTCAGGCATCCTATTCATTCTTTTCAAGGTTCAGGGTGCAAAATATCAGCTTTACAACTACCCGCCCGCAATCAAGGAACGCGCCATTCAAAAAGGCATCACAACGCAGGAGGAGCTCGCTGACCATGCAAAGAAGAATAAGATAATCGGCTTGGCGGCGATGCTTCTTTTGTCCATGCTTATCACCTGTGTTGTGAACAGGCAGTTCACCTTCCTGGCGGGATTTGTGCAGTCATACATATTCTTCAATGTGTTCTCGCTCTTTGACGCACTTGTAATCGACTCGATATGGTTCTGCCACTCGAAGTGGTGGGTGATTCCCGGAACCGAGGACATGACCGAGGCATACCACGATTACGCATTCCACTGGAAGTGGTTCTTCGTAGGCTTGGTATCGTCGCTTCCGCTGTCACTCATTGTGGGAGGCATAACGGCACTCATCGGGGTTATTATATAATTTTAGGGAACTTTTTTATTAATTTTTACGTTTTAAGTTCCCTAAAATTATTGACAATTAGGGAACTTTTTCTTATAAACCTCCAATCCCTGTTGAGTCAATTGTAAAGGAAAAATTTCACGAAATACTGACATCGAAAAAGTCTGTAATTGATATTGCTGTAGAGCTCTGTATGTACAGCCTGAAAACAATTACGAAGGTAAAGATATTGATGATATAAGCTCGTTCCTAAAAGAAAAATGCTGGAAAAATTTTTAAAATAAGACTATATTCCATACACAGTTCAACGCAATAATGGTATGGCAATCCTGCGATTTAACGACAGTTTTAGCAGGATGTCATACCATTATTCGTTGAACGTCCGGGAACATATCACATCCGGTAACATATCACGCTCGGGAATACATCACATCCCAGCCCCATTCGCAGTCCGCCCTACCGCACCACCCCATCCTTTATTACCAGCACCCTATCCGCAAAATCCGCCATCTGCCGATCGTGCGTCACCATAACTATGGTCTGCCCGAACATGTCGGACGCATTGCGGAGAAGCGCTGCGACCTCGGATGAGGTCTCGGCGTCGAGATTTCCCGTCGGTTCATCGGCAAGAATCACGGCAGGTTTGTTGACAAGCGCCCTCGCAAGCGACACTCTCTGCTTCTCACCGCCCGACATCTCGAACGGAAACTTGTCCCTGCAATGTTCAATGCCTGACTTTTCCATAATCTCCGCAACTTCTTCCTTATCCTCACGCCTTTTATCGAGGTGCACCGGAAAAACTATATTCTCGTATGCCGTGTACTCCGGGAAAAGGTTGTAGTCCTGATACACGAAGCCTATATTTCTTCTTCTGAACTCGGAGAGCTGCTTATCCGAAAGCTTCGTGCCTCCGCCGTATATGTCCACTCCGCCAATCTTTACCGTCCCCTCATCCGGCACATCGAGCGTGCCGAGTATTCTTAAAAATGTTGATTTTCCTGAGCCACTCTTTCCTATTATCGCGGCGAACTCGCCCCTCTCAAACGCGGCACTACAGCCTTTTAATGCCCTTACGGGAACCTTACCCGCATACGTCCTCGATATATTTACCGCCTCCAAGACAATGTCCTTACCCATATTCCTACCGTCCTTTCCAAAAGTTATATTTTTATTCCCGATTGCTTCGCGCTCTTCCGACTCTGAGCTCCTTTACCGTCATCAGCGTGCCCACAATTACAAATACAATGATAATCACCGCAAAAATCACAAAGTTCCACTCATACGGAAGGTCTAAAAGCTGTATCGGAATCAGCTTCATGCCCTCCTTCGCCGTTGAGTATGTGAATATCCTGCCAAGCCTGTGCGATGTCAGCCATCCGCCCGTTATCGCAGCCTTTTTTATCTGATTTACATAGACAAAGCCGTATATCGCCACAAAAACAGGAATCGAAGCAAGCAGTGACAAGCCGTCCTTTGCCGCGTCGCACGCCGACTGTTTTATGAGGAAGCCGTCATCCACACCCTCCTGCTTGTATTTTGTCCTCGCCTCGCGGAGCCCCGCAATGTCATCCTTCAGGATTGCAATTCTTATGACCGCAAACATAAAAAACAGCGCCGCCACAAAGCATCCGTACATAAAAAACTCGTGCATTATGGATTTGTATTGATTTTTCAGTTCGCCATATCTTGAGGTGTAGCTTCCGCCGTTTCTCACGGCGATTATTGACAACTGCTGCGCGATAAATTCGGCATCCCTGTAATTGTCAAATATAAATTCCGCCTGCGTATATTTAAACTCCTTGCCGTCGGCAGCCGCAATCCGCTCTCCGAGCGCTTCGGAGCCGTATATTGTGTAATATTTTCCGCCATAAGGCACGCCGTCCGCTACGTTTGCCGAGGTTCCGACAGCCGCAACCTCGACATCCATATTTCCTGACGCTGTCGGGATATGTATTACCGTCCCTGCCATGAGGGAGGAATCCGTTTTCTCCGTGTTGAACAGCACCAAAACCTGCTCCCCGCTCTCGAACTTTTTGCGGTCAGCGCCATCCCACCTGATATTTTTTGCAAACGCCTCCCAGATGTCATCATAATTGCTACAATAAATTTCCGTAAAAAGCTCCCCGTACTTGTCATCGTACTGCCAATAGCCGCCATTCATCCCGTAAACCTTGGTTACCTCGTCAACAGCCTCCCTATAATACTCCGACTGCTCCATGCCTTTCCATGTAAGCTTATGCGTTGACACCCTCGCATTATAGTTCAGCACGCGGATTCCCTCGACAAGCTCCATGCTCTTGAGCGCCGTTTTTGAAAAACCGCCATCCATGTCATAGAACGAGGCGTTGGTCGACGTCATCATCCCCGTCTCCTTGTCCTCATAGTCAATCTGATAGTAAAAGCCGGACGGCATATCGATTGTGAAATCATTCACAGAGCTCTTAAAGCCCTTATAATACGATATATCTGTGTAAATTTTGGTGAAGCTGTAGAGCACAACACTGCACACGGCAATTCCTATCACCCTCAAAAGTATCGTCCTCACCGGGTGAAGCGCGTTCTGACGCTTTGCCGCATAAGCGGGAGTTATCATTCTTCCGTTCCTTCCGCCGTGTATCTTTTTTCTTAGACGGTTTGCCCTGCGCGCACTTATTTTTCCCTCCCCCTGCACCATGCGTCTGCTCATAAGTGTGGTCTGTGAAGCCAAGACAGCCACAAGCATCGTCAAAAAGACCACTCCGACAATCCGCAGCAGCAATCCGACATCAAAGGCGAAAAAGTACTCTACATCCGCCGCCCTGCTCACGAAAATCACAGCCACGGCGCATATCAGGTACGCCCCAAGCACACCCGCCGCTGCCGCCGGGAGCATGGTAAACACACTCTCCTGAATCGAGAACGCCCTTATCTGTCCCTTTGATGCGCCTATGCACCTCATAAGATAATACGCGCTCTTTCTACGCCTGTTTTCCTGAATTATTATGTATACCATCGCACAGCAGCCAATCACCATGACGGATATTAAAACCCACACATTCGTTACCTCGTTGCCCCACAGCACCGCATCATAAACCTTGGAATTGTAGGACATGGCGGCATCGCCCTCCGCAAGCGTCCTTGCAAAATCAGGATTCACATCCGCATACTCGTCCTTGAGACTGTAAAATCCAAAGTGAATCTTCTGTGCGTCGAGCGCTGCAAAATCCTCCGCCGACACAATCATGCCCGGCATCCCCGAGCCCGTCGACCACAGGTCAAGGTAATTGTAGAGGATGCCCGTGACCACATACTGCTTTGTGTGATACTCCTGATTCATATTTTTTTCGCGGAGTTCACCGTAATCGTAATACTTTCCGTAGCAGACCTCTATCTGCTGCCCAAGCTCATACGAAAGCCCAAGCCTTTCAAGCGCACCGAGCGTGAGCGCTATCTCGCCCTCGCTCTCAGGCATCCGCCCGTCAAATATCCGCACGCGCCCGATGTCGGACATATTGTCGGGAAGTGTCCCCATATACAGCCCCGTATCATTTGAAAACGCATCCCCGCCGTCATTTAAGTAAACGTGCACGCCTCCGAGCACCTCACCCGTCTTTTTTACATACGGATGCAATGCCTCAGGCGTAGTAACAAATCCCGACTGCTCGAGTATCCAGCCTCCGCACAGCCCTATATTCCTCTGGTTCTCATACTCCTCCATCTGGCTCTGATACAGCAAAAAGGCGGCAAGAAAAAAGCTCACAAGAAATACAATAGCCGATACTCTCATAAGCTCTTTTCTTCGCCGCCGTCTGCTGACACTGATTAAGTCCATAGCTCATGCTCCTCTCTCATTATGCAATATAGCTTTCCTGTCTTTATATTCAGAGCATACACCACATTTCTTACAGGACTCTTACAGCTTCTTCAATTTTTATTTTTTCTTTCACATTGTACCTCGGTATGGTAATCTTTATCGTACACCCCGGCTCATCATCGGCACTGTGCACCACAATATCGCCCCCGTGCGCTTTTACAACCATATATGCAAGATTTAACCCTATGCCCGTGCTGTCCTCCCTCGAATTCTCACCCACATAGTAGCGCTCAAACAGCTTTGACATTTCTTCCTTATTCATCCCCGGACCTTCGTCCGTTATCTCGAGGCTCACCATGTTGCTTTGGCATGCTCCCCGCAAAACCACTCTGCCGTACTCAAGTCCGTTGGACACAATATTATTCACAGCCTGATAAAGCCACTCCTCATCCGCATCTATCATGCACGACGGCATACTCTCAACGATAAGACCGTCATTTTCAAGCTCAAGCCGCTTCACCAGCGATGCCGCATCCATCCTCCGCTTGTTAAAATGAAGCTTCCCGACACGAAGCCGCGCAGAATTTAAAAGCATCATCAGAAGCTCCTTCATGTGCTCTATGTTGTCAATGCACTTCTCCCTAAGTCTCTCATCGTGCTCCCTGTCCTCTCCGTCCATCAGCTCAAGATTTACCATCACAGCCGCGAGCGGAGTTTTAAGCTGGTGCGTCACATTTTCCATAAACACCTGAATATCCTGCTGCCTGTCAGCATAGTACTTTTCCTTTGTGCAGGCATCCTCGGTGAGCCTGTTTATCGCGTGCTCATTTTCCGTATCGGTCAATTCCTGACGTTTTCTCCTAATCACCACAAAGCACACAATACCGCATACGCTAACCAATGTCAGGCATATAAAAACTACAATCACACCATATACGTTCAGTCTGTTCCACAGGCTGAAGGCTTCCCCCGTATAGCCGAGGCTCTTTGCCGCCTCAACTCCAACCGCTTTCTCATCACGTCCCGTGAACATCCCGCCGAGCAGCTCCCTTGCCGCATTTTCATCGTACTCATACACGATTCCGACCATGTTCTGCATCTGTCCCGTGTAAAACTTCAACATAAAAAGCATGCCGCCAAGAGCCAGAGCTCCCATGCAGCATGCAAGTCCTATTATCGCAATATCAAAACGTCTGTACCTTCCGCTCATCGTCTTTCCCCCCGCTCATTCCACCTGTAGCCGATTCCTCTGACCGTGTCTATGTACTCCGCGCCGTCTATCCTGCCAAGCTTTTTTTGCAGGCGGCTTATCTCCACCGACAGCGTATTGTCATCCACGAATTCGCCGTCAATATCCCACATAAGCTCGAGAAGTCGTTGGCGCGGTATGAGTATGCCGGGATTTTCCATAAAAAATCCGAGAAGCTTAAGCTCGTTCTTCCTGAGCTCCAGCTCCTCCCCGCACTTGTACACTCTGCCCGCCGCCTTATCGTACACCAAATCGCCTGCTCTATACGTCTCGCTGCTCTTATGGTATCTGTTAAGATGCGCACTGACGCGCGCCATAAGCTCTCTCTTCCTGAACGGCTTTCCGAGGTAATCGTTGCCACCCATCCCGAGTCCCTTCACGACGCTGTCCTCATCGTCGAGCGCCGTCAAAAAGATAACCGGGGCATCGCTCCCAAGCTCGCCCCTTATATACTCGCACAGCCCGAAGCCACTTCCATCAGGAAGCATCACATCGAGCAGGTACAAATCCACACCACCGCAGGCAATACTTTTCTCCGCCTCCTGCACGCTTCCGCACGCCGCAACCGCATATCCGTCCCTTGTGAGAAGCTCGCACAAGCCCTCCCTTATATCCCTCTCATCCTCAACAACAAGAATCTTCCCCTTACTCATGTGGACTCCCTTCAACGTGATAATATGTTAATTATACCACAAGCACTTCAACAAATAAAGACATGGCATCCTGCTAAAACTATCGTTAAATCGCAGGATTGCCATGTCTTTATTCTTTTTAACGCATATCGAACATCAATTTATGCAACTCTCTACATCATCTCATACACAATTCAACGCTATAATAGCATCTCCACCATTTAATGATTATTCGTGCAACAATCCATATTATTCCAACCACAGTTCAACGCAATAATGGTATGGCAATCCTGCGATTTAACGACAGTTTTAGCAGGATGCCATACCATTATACGTTGAACGTCCGGGACTATTGATGGATTTATTATTCACATCCAGTTATTATTCTTCCTGAAGCTCCCCGCCATGATAACGCAATCCACTCCAAGCAGAATGAGATACGTTCCTATGAGCACCGATGCCGAGAACAGTGCTATCGACGGCGAGAATATCATAAGCACTCCCAAGATTATTCCGATGATGTTGAGCACGAGCGAGAAGATGTAATATACCCTACCCGCGCCGATTCTCACAAGCGGAAGATGCGAGAGTCTCGAAATGCTGTGCGCGATGAACCATATAGGGATGAGCATAACTATTATGAGCTGACCTGCATTCGGATACATGAGAAGCATCGCTCCCGCGAGAACGCTCATGACACCCGATACGAGTGCGAGCACAGGTCCAAAGCCCGTGTATTTTTCCATCTTAACATAGAAGATGATGTCGGCAATGCCCGTCACTATCGCCATGACACCGTATATGATTGAAAAGCCCCAGAACACTCCTGTAGGGCAGACAAGTGTAACTATGCCGAGTATGATGAGCAGTATGCCCTCTATCAGCTCAAGCCATTTGCAGCGTGAATACTCTTTCATGCCTGCTCACCTGCCTTTCCGGTGCCATTGTTCAGGATGTTCATGAACTCCTCACCCGTGATGGTCTCTTTCTCGTACAGGTACATTGCAAGCTCATCAAGCTTGGCTCTGTTGTCCATGAGAAGCTTCTTAGCCTTCTCGTGCTGACGCTTTACGAGCTCGACAACCTTCTTGTCAATCTCCTTCTGCGTGTCTGCGGAGCAGCAAAGGGAGGTGTCGCCGCCGAGATACTGGTTCGTGACGGTCTCCATCGCAACCATGTCAAACTCCTCCGTCATACCGTATCTGGTAATCATCGCGCGGGCAAGCTTTGTCGCCTGCTCAATGTCGTTTGACGCGCCCGTGGTAATCTCGTTAAATACAACCTCCTCGGCTGCACGACCTCCCGTGAAGGTGGCAATCTTGTTCTCAATCTCCTTCTTGTTCATGAGATACTTGTCACCCTGCTCCACCTGCATTGTGTAACCGAGTGCACCCGATGTACGCGGAATTATCGTAATCTTCTGAACAGGCGCTGAGTTGGTCTGGAGTGCCGCAACAAGCGCATGTCCGATTTCATGGTAGGAAACTATCTTACGCTCCTCATCGGAGAGAACCGCGTTCTTCTTCTGATAGCCCGCAATTACAACCTCGATGCTCTCCTCAAGGTCTTCCTGAGTCACAACGGTTCTGTTGTTTCTGACGGTTCTGAGTGCCGCCTCATTTATTATGTTGGCAAGCTCGGCACCCGATGCACCCGATGCCATTCTCGCTATGGTGTGGAAATCCACATCGTCGGAGAGCTTGATTTTTCTTGCATGAACCTTCAAAATCGCCTCACGTCCCGCAAGGTCAGGGAGCTCAACAGGCACACGTCTGTCAAAACGTCCAGGTCTTGTGAGTGCCGGATCAAGAGATTCTGGGC
>UQZF01000040.1 GCA_900545455.1 uncultured Eubacteriales bacterium | reverse complement strand
TAATCTTCCTTTTAGATTTATATTCAGGAGCCTTCGGCTCTGTCTCGGAAGCCGCACCAGCAGGTGCCTTCTCCTGTGGTGAACACGGTGTTCCGCAGGCTGGACAAAACGCGGCAGTATCGCTCAATTCCCTTCCGCATTTTTTACATACCATAATACGCTACCATCCTCTCATTTGTCATTCAGTGTCTTTTTCTTATCTTTTCTACTGCATACATACGCCATGACTGTCGCCAATACCGGAAGTACCAGTATGAGCACACAGGCTATCGACAGGGAAAATCCCATTTCGGAGAACGCTTTGCCGAAAAGCTTTCCCATTACCGATTTTGAATTGTATATTGAGTAATCAAAGTATAACATTCCCGCCGTAAGCAGCGAGGTTATGCAGCCCACAACCACCTGTGCTGAATTTTTCCTTATAAGCATCAGAGAGAAAAATAAAACAGTGCAGATGCCGACTGCCATAAATATTATTATCAACCAGTTCATATCATCGTTAGCAATAGGCAGACCGAATATATCAAACTGCGTCGGAGTCAGCTTTATACCGTTGCTCCCAGCAAACTCCTCAGCCCACTCATACACGGCCGAATCCTCATACTCGTTCGTTATAAGCGGCAGTTTGAATATTGAAAAAATATAGACGACCAGGGAAATAATACCGACCACGTTAAATTTATTTCCCGTTTTTGTGCCAAGGTAGATTGAATATACAATGATAAACGCCATGCACAGGCACAGCCCTATCATTATTCCATATCCGCTTCCTATTATTGATATTAAAGTACAGACTCCGACTGCTATCAGAACCGCCACTATTATATTTTTACTGCTGACCTTAGAAACAGCTATGCCATACGCCAACACTCCTGCCGGGATGAGTGTAAGTATGGAAACAAACATTATCAATGCCATTATATGCCTCCAAAAATATCCATAATTATTCCGATTAACCCTTAAAAAACCAAGTCAACGGACATTCATCTGCATTAATACCATGTATATAAATTCAGTTACAATCAGATATATTAACGGAATAAATCCCACGAGAAGTGCTGCTTTATTCCTTCTCTTATATACAGGAACCGCATCCCCGTTTTCACTGTTGACACTGACGGAGGTTTCATTGACGACAGGTTGTTCTATTACCTCTTGCCTGCTCTCTTCCCTTTTCGCCCCACAATATGGACAGAAAGCTGCCACATCGCTTATCTGTTTTCCGCAGTTTTTACAAAACATTGTGATTTCCTCCCGATTTAACGTATCTTTGTGCCGCAGCCTTCGCAGAACACCGCATCCTCAGCAAGCTTCCTTCCGCACTTCGGACATACACCTGCCTGCAAGGAGCTGCCAGCCTGTGCACTGTCTCCCTGTGCGGTTCCTAAGATAACCGAGAAATCTATCGGTTTTACGGGAGCACCGCATCTGTTACAGAAAGCACTGTCGGATGTGATAAAAGACTTACAGCTATCGCACATTCTCTGTCCTTCAAGGCTGAGGCGATACTGATGCCAGAGATATTCACGATCCATTTTCTCATTGATTGTCTCAATCTGAGTGCCGAACTCCGATTCCTTGTTGTTCTTGTTCGCCTCATAATATGCCTTTCCAAGCTCAAAAACAGCATCGTCTATCGCTTTCTTTGCACTCATCCAGCCGTTTTCAGCCTCGCGTATTTTTCTTACGTCCTCACCCTGTACCTCTGTTTTTTGAACATTCTTCTTTAAAAATTCCATGTAAACCTCTTTTCCGTGCTCTTTTGGCACCTCGTATGGTTAATGTCTTTTTTGTACTACAGACTTAACTTTCCTTCAAGCTCCGCAAAGTCGACCGTCTTTACCGTGCCGTTCTTAAACTCAAGCCTTACAGGTCCGAAGCATCCGCACTGCTGTTCGTCGGTGTAGCCTATGCTCTTTAACGGGAACAGCTCAGCCTCCGTGAAATCCTCATGGCTCTCCTTTGTGAGTACCTGTGAAATCATGATATATTTCTCATGTCCGCCGTACTGCTTGTTTCTCTTGGCTCCCGCGTAGACAACTATGGATTTTTCTGAGTCAGGATTGCTTCCCTCACTGTTTACGAGGTCTATGAAATCCCAACCATCATATATTGTCATGGCGAGCTGTTTTTCTTTGCCACAGGCATCCTTACCCTTTAATATAACTGCCTGTGCGCGCTTTCCGAGAAGCTCTTCACTGCTCTCGCGCTTTACAATTTCGGTTCCGTTGTCAGGGAAGCCGTACGCTCCGAGTGTGATCTCGACAGGACGACGGTGAAGCTTTAGCTTGTCCACGCGCATGATTCCGCACCCGACAGGAAAATCCGCGAGATACATTCCCTGTATCCAGTGCATTTCGGCATCAAGACGGTAGTCAAAGAACTGTCTCCTGTAGAGCACTCCGTCCCTCAATCCGCTCCAGAAGGTCGCATTCGCAAGCGATACGCTTCCGCTTGTCACATCGCGGAGTACATACTGCTGTGACTCAACCATGTTCTCGGACACCTTAAAGAGCTCATTCTCCTTCTCTTCGAACTTAGGTGTTGCCTCCCAAGGGTACTTTGTGTTGAATGAGAGCTTTGCATAATTCCAGAGCCCATGCTTGTCGCCGATATTTTTTACTATCTTTCCCGAGCGGAGAATCGTCTCGCCGCTCGATTTGTGGTTGGTAAAGCAGAGCGCAGGTCCGTCAAGTGCAGTCACCTTCACCGCCCCCTCTTCCAGCCTCTCCCAGGTGCCGTTGTTCTCCTTTGCCGTCCAGAAAGGATGGTCGTCAGAAAGATGCAGGCACATGAACGCCTTGCCGAGCCAGAACGGTGACTCCGCGCAGGAATAGCCCTGCACAAGAGGTGCGAACTGTCCGTAGAAGCCGAGTGTCGGTATTCCATCCCATAGGAAATCCTCCCTGCCGAGGAACTGCATGAGTGAGCCCGACATGATGCGCCTTGAAAGTCCCGCATCGGCTGTCGGATTTTTCAGGAGCAGATTGCCGTCGAACGAGCTTGTCGCCGCAAAGCGGTAGATATTGCTTCTGCCCCACATATTTGTAAAGCCGTCCTCATCGAAAAAATCGGCGTACGTCTCCATAAGTCTGTTGGAATTTTTTTCAAACTGCGCCGCAATGTAAGGCTCATTCTCATAGCCGTACCAGAGATTCCAGAGCGGTGCATAGAAATTGAATGCCCAGCAGGAGTAATAGTCAAAACTCTGACCGTCCCTGTACCAGCCATCACCGACATAGTACTCCAGAATTGCCTGTGCATGGTCGGCCATGATTTCCCTGTCAATCTCGTAGCCGTTCATATTTAAGAAAGCCATGTCGAGCATATTAAAAAGACGCCAGTTCTGAGGAACGGTGGCGTTTCTCGCATAACTGTCAAGAAATGCCGCAATCTTGTCCTTTTCAGCCTTGGTGTATGTATCCCATATCTGCTCCTTACAAGCCCAGAGACAGATAACGAGAGCACAGGTCTCAACCGTCTGCTGGAATGTCCTGAAGTTGTCCGAGTTCGTGCTCTCCTTGATTTCATAGTAGCTTCCCACATAGGAAGGATGTCCCTCGGTGCAGATGTCGAGAATCTGCTGCTTGTAGTAATCGGCAAGCCTGTATCCGTTCAGTGTGACGTCCGGCATATTGTGTATCACCGGTGCCGCAATGAACATTGAGCGGGTAAGTCCCTCGAATATCTCCGCCTTCACCTCCGCGGCTCTCGTCTTTTCATCCGAATAGTAGTGCGGATATGTGATCTGTGTCTCTTTTCTCGGCATCACAACGGGACTGTCAAAAGTCTTTATATGCTTAAAAATTCCGTCAAGCATATACACTCCCGCCTCAAGCCAGCTCTCCTTGGTAAGCCCGGTATACGGGCTCAGTTCAAAATCAGTGTGTTTCGGTACAAATTTTCCCATAATTACCCTCCGTCATTACAGTAAATTTCACTTTTCCAATTACTTACTTCTCTCCGCACTCTCGAGCGTGTGCTTTAAAAGCACAGATGTTGTTACCGTTCCGACACCTCCCGGAACAGGAGTGATTGCCGCAACCTGCTCCGCGACATCGTCATAATCCACATCGCCACACATCGCACCGTCAATAAAGTTGATACCGACATCGACAACAATCTGGCCGGGATTCGTGAAATTCCTCTTGATCATCTTAGCACTTCCGGCACAAGCCACAAGAATATCAGCTCTCTTACATTCCTCCGCGATGTTCTTCGTTCTCGTGTGACATACCGTGACAGTGGCATTCTTTCCGAGCATCAGCATAGCGAGCGGCTTGCCCACAACAAGGCTTCTTCCGACAATGACAACTCTTTTGCCCGTCAAATCAATCTTGTAGTACTCTAAAAGCTCCATGACAGCCTGCGCCGTACACGGTGCGTACCCCGTCTTGTCACCGGCAAAAACCTTCGCCGCATTGACCATGCTTATACTGTCCACATCCTTCTCAGGTTTAATAAGCTGCTTTAACCTGTCATCATCAAGCTGCTTCGGAAGAGGTCTGAACACAAGAATCCCGTGGACGCTGTCATCCTCGTTAAGACGTACAATATTCTCCTCAAACGAAGCCTCGTCAATATCAATAGGAAGCTTTATAACCTCGACATCCGCCTCCACGGCTCCGAACCGCTTCATTATTCCCTTCTCGTAGGCAATGTCGTCCTCGCGCTCACCGACTCTCACAACCGCAAGTCTCGGATATACGCCTCTCTCCTTTAATGCAGCCACACGGCTTTTAAATTCTTCCGCCATCGCTTTCACGGCAGGCATTCCTCTGTACTCAGTCATAACAACTCCCTCTCCGTTTATTTTTATAATCCCATCTTTCCGAATACCACGTCATAAACTCTGTCGCAGACATCCCGGCATTTTCTCTGATATGCCATAGTCATCTCATTAAGTTCATCCGCATAATCACGTTTTTTCATAAGCTTGGTGTTGGCATAGACATTCATCGCTGCTCCGTCCGCAGCAGCACGGCATGCCGCCGCAGCAACTCCGATATCGCTGAGTGCGAGCCTGGTTCCCTTTTCAGTAAGTTCTTCTAAAATTGCAAGAAGCTTGTCACACTCCTTTAAAATCTCAAAAGGTGTCTGTGCTGCAACCGCAAGTGCCTGCTCTAAGACTTCTTCCCTGCCCGGCTTATCCTTAGGAATTGCATAAGCTCTCGAAAGAGGATAGAAGCCTTCTGCATCCTTGTCTATCAATGCAAGAAATACCTTAATCTCAAAATTCATATTCTTTATTATACGCTCAATATCATCCTGATACTCGGCGTATTTTTTCTTACCTGAAGTAAGGTTTGCCACCATCGAGGCAAGTGCTGCCGCAACGGCTCCGATAAGTGCACTCGCACCTCCGCCCCCGGGAATCGGTTCCTTTGTAGAAAGTTTCTCTATAAAATCGTATGTTTTGTCCATTTCAATTCCTCTGCTTTTATTTACAACAATGTCACTATTTTGCAAGAATATTCTCAATCTTTGCAAGCTCATCCGCCGTAAACGGTGCCGCATTCACAATCTGGCAGTTTTCCGTAATCTGTGAAGGCTTTGAGGCCCCGATAAGAACACTTGTAACCTCTCCGTCACGCAGATCCCATGAGAGTGCCATCTGTGCGAGGGACTGACCTCTGCTTAATGCAATCTCATTGAGAGCGGAAATCTTGGCGAGAGTCTCCTCGTTTATCGCATTCTCCTTTAAGAATCTTCCGTCAGTTCTGATTCTGCTGTCCTCAGGTATTCCGTGAAGGTACTTGTTGGTCAAAAGTCCCTGTGCAAGCGGGCAGAATGCGATGATTCCGATGCCGTTCGCTGCCGCGTAGGATTTAAGGCCGTCCTCCTCGATGTCTCTTACGAACATTGAATACTTTCTCTGATTTATTATGAACGGTGTCCTGAGCTCCGTTAAAATCTTAACAGCCTGCTCCGTCTGAACCTTATTGTAGTTGGAAATTCCGACATAGAGTGCCTTGCCGCTCTTTACTATTGAATCGAGTGCGAGCATCGTCTCCTCAAGCGGAGTCTCAGGATCAGGTCTGTGATGATAGAAAATGTCGACATAGTCGAGTCCCATTCTCTTTAAGCTCTGGTCAAGACTCGCAATAAGGTACTTTCTTGAGCCCCAGTTGCCGTAAGGTCCCTCCCACATATCGTAGCCTGCCTTGGTTGAGATTATAAGCTCATCCCTGTACTCACCGAGTCCGTCCTTTAAAACTCTGCCGAAATTCTCCTCGGCACTTCCCGGAATCGGTCCGTAATTGTTAGCGAGATCAAAATGCGTGATTCCATTGTCAAACGCTGTCTCACACAATGCCTTCATATTGTCAAATGGAGCATTACTTCCGAAATTGTGCCATAAACCAAGTGAAACCATAGGAAGCTTGAGACCACTCTTACCACATCTTACATACTTCATCTTCTCATATCTGTCTGCTGCCGCAACATACATAAATATAACCCTCCAAGATATTTTATATTTATTAAACAATACCACACAAAGCCAGAAAAAGCAACAAAACAGACCGCTATATCCACCTGAAAATGCGGATACAGCGGTCTTAATTTTATTCCATATCAAGAAGCTCCTGATAGAATTTCGAGTAATCCGTTCTTCCCTCCTTGATGCACTTGATTGCTGATGAAGGATGGCTGTTCAAAACGCCCGTGAGAAGATAGGGAAGGTCAAAGCCCCACTTGTCAGGTCCTTCCTTCAGCTTGTTCATGTGCTTCTCAACGAAGTTCATAACCGGAACCAGATTGTACTTAGGATTCCTGAGGAAGGATAAAAGCTGCTCCATATAGCAGTTGCCGGCTCCTCGTCCCATCCCGCTCATGGTCGCATCAAGGTAACTTGCCCCGTTGATTGCCGCCTCAATGGTATTGGCAAATGCAAGCTGCTGATTGTTGTGTGCATGAACACCAATCTTTTTGCCGTACTTGGCAGCTGCAGCCATGTATCTTGCCGTAAGCCTTCTGACCTGCTCCGGGTAAAAAGCTCCGAAGCTGTCAACCAAATAAATGCAGTCCGCATCGGACTGTGCGAGAAGCTCGAGTCCGTTGTCAAGGTTCTCATCATCAACCTTAGACACTGCCATCAGATTAACGGTAACCTCGTATCCCTTCTCCTTTGCATCGCTTATCATATCGATTGCTGTAGGTATCTGATGAATATATGTTGCGACGCGGATCATGTCGATCACGCTGTCCTCCTTGTTGATTATGTCCCTCTTGTAATCAGTTCTTCCGACATCTGCCATGACGCATATCTTCAAGTCGGAATCATTATCGCCGACTATCTCGCGGATATCATCCTCGTTGGAGAACTTCCACTTGCCGAAATCCTTAGGATCAAAAATATCCTTGGATGCCTTATAGCCGAACTCCATATAGTCAACGCCTGCTGCGATATTAGTTTTATATAAATCCTTGACAAACTCCGTCGTGAAACCGAAATTGTTGACAAGTCCTCCGTCCCTCAATGTCGCATCCACAACCTTGATGTCAGGTCTGTAGGATACGATTGTTCCAAATGTATTATCCATTTTCGTCACTCCTATATCTGTATATTTCTTCCTTGCTTCAGTCATTTGCTTTAAAGCGTTACGCTTTAACTCGTTGAAGTACTCTCTAAATATACACAAACAATCACGATTTGTCAACTTTTATTTTCAAAACATGTATCTGACACATTCCGTACATACCACATATTACTCATGCATCATCGGTGTGAACACTCTGCTGTTGTGCACATCATCCCCCGCCGTAACGGCTTTTGCCTTGCGCCAAGCCTCCTCGCAGAAAACCATCTGTGCCTCGACAGGCGTATCGGACGTGCTCTTCACCTTCTTATAAGTGCCGTCTGACTGCATGAGCTGTGCCTTTACATTGTCGGCAAGCTGCACATCGAGAATGTGCTTTACCTCCTTTTTGAGGCGTGCATCCTCAACCGGGAACATTATCTCGACACGACGGTCAAGATTTCGCGACATCCAGTCGGCGCTCGCCATGTAGACCTCAGGATTTCCGCCGTTCTCGAAGTAGAATATTCTGCTGTGCTCAAGGAAGGTTCCGACTATCGAGCGCACGGTTATGTTCTCGCTGACACCCTCAAGCTGCGGTATCAGACAGCATATACCTCTCACGATAAGCTCAACCCTGACGCCCGCCTTTGATGCCTTGTACATGAGCTCTATTATGTCCTTGTCGCAGACAGAGTTCATTTTCGCTATTATATGCGCATCCTGTCCGTCTTTTGCACGCTCTATCTCTCTCTCCACAAGGTAATGGAAGCGCTCTCTGAGCCACAGCGGAGCAAGTGAGAGCTTGTTCCAGCCGACAGGCTCGGAATATCCCGAGAGCATGTTAAACACCGCCGTCGCATCCTCACCGATTGCAGGTGAGCATGTGAAAAGTCCCATGTCGCAGTAGAGCTTTGCGGTTGAATCGTTGTAATTTCCCGTTCCGAGATGGACATATCTTCTTATTCCGTCCTCCTCGCGCCTTACGACAAGCGTTATCTTGCTGTGCGTCTTTAAGCCGACAAGTCCATATATTACATGGCAGCCCGCTTGTTCAAGCTTCTTTGCCCAAATTATATTGTTCTCCTCGTCAAAACGTGCTTTGAGCTCGACAAGAACCGATACCTGCTTGCCGTTCTCGGCTGCCGCCGCAAGTGCAGCAACAATCGGTGAGTTGCCGCTTACACGGTAGAGTGTCTGCTTAATTGCGAGCACCGCAGGATCCTTTGCCGCCTGTCTCACAAAATCAACCACGGGATCAAATGTCTGGTAAGGGTGATGTAGAAGAATATCACCTTCCCTTATAGCCTCAAATATATTCTTTCCGTTCATAAGCTCCGGCACGGGAGCCGGCGTATACTTAGGAGTTTTGAGTTTCTCATAGCCGAAGCTTCCATACATCTTCATGAGGAAGGTAAGGTCGAGTGGTCCGTCAATTCTGTATATGTCGCTGTCTGTTATGTTCAACTCATTTTTCAGCTTCTTTAAAAGCTGCTTGTCGATGTTTCCCTGAACCTCGAGACGGATTGCCTGCCCCCACTGTCTCTTTTTGAGCTGCTTTTCAATCTCCTTTAAGAGGTCTGCCGCGTCCTCCTCGTCGATTGACAGGTCGGCGTTTCGCATGATTCTGTATGGGTAAGCGCATAAAATGTCATAGTTTAAAAAGAGCTTATCAATGTTTCTCTCGATTACCTCCTCGAGGAGAATCACTATGTCCCCGCTCTCACTCGGGAGCTTGACAAATCTCGGCAGCACCGAAGGAACCTGAACCGTCGCAAACTCCGTCTCATCCTCATCGCTGTTCTTCTTTTTCAAAAGTGCTGCAATGTTGAGCGTCTTGTTCCTTATAAGCGGGAACGGTCTTGATGAGTCGACTGCCATAGGCGTGAGTACAGGGTAAACCTCGTCGTGAAAATACTTATCCACAAACGCCGCCTGCTCGTCGTTCAAATCCTCGTGGCTTGCAACGATGTGGAAGCCCTCTTTGTCGAGTGCCGGCACAAGCTCATCCTTGTATATGGCATACTGTCTCTTTACGAACGCATGCGTCCTCTCGTCGAGCGCCTCGAGCTGCTCCTTCGCGGTCATGCCCGCAATATCCTTCTTGGTGTAGCCTGCATTCACCATGTCCTTTAGCGAAGCCACTCTTACCATGAAAAATTCATCGAGGTTGGATGCCGTGATGCTCAAAAACTTGAGTCTCTCAAAGAGCGGATTTCCCGCGTCGGCAGCCTCGCCGAGCACCCTCGCGTCAAATTCGAGCCAGCTTAACTCTCTGTTAATGAAAATCTTACTATTATTTCCCATATCTCCTCACTCCGAACCCTTCTGCCTTAACGCTTCTGCTTTATGACAGGCTTCAGTCCGTATACCTCCTCAAAAAATTCAACACGCTCGGTAAAGTATGCCTTCTCAAGTGTTATGTCCTCAAATGTGTGCGCCGTTATCACAAGCATATTGTCCTTCACCGCAACATCTATATCCTGAAACTTCTGTCGGTGTCCCCTATCAAGCGAGTTGCTCACCCGCAGGATTGCCGTGAGCTTCGCGATTGTCAGATAATCCTTGCGATCGAAGCTCCACAGCGCGTCGTCCGCGTCGAACGCCATCGTGTTGTACTTTACGACATTTGCAATAATCTCCCTCTCCTTGTGCGAGAGTCCGATAATCTCCGTCGACATGATGATGCTGTACGAGCACTGCTCGGGATTTAACATATTAATATACTGTCCGCAGTCGTGTAAAATACATGCAATCTCAAGCAGGAACCTCTCACGCTCCGACAGACCGTGATATTTCTTTATACTGTCATAAATTAAGAGTGCGTTTTTCTCGACGAGACTCACATGCTCGCTTCTTATCGAGTAACGCTTCGATATTGTCTTTGCCGCCGCCAAAATATCCGCCTTGAAGTCGTGCTTTAGCTCGAACTTCTTGGTGTTCTGCGCGTGCTCAACAGCCATTCCGTCACAGAGGCTCACCTGCGGCATCCATATATCCTCCGCCTGCGTAAAATCAAGCATTCTCATATAGACCATGGCACTTGGGAGAATTAACTTTGCCTGATCCTCCTGAATGTCCATAAGTTTTGCTATCTTTTCAATGTTCTCGTGGTAAATCTTTTCAAAAAATTTTTTGAACTTATTTCTTGTCGTGTACTCGCCGTCGTCAAAGAACTCCTTCATTCTCGCGTAATACGGCACACAGTCGCCGACAAATATTACATTATGAATCTTCTTTCTCTTTAAGAACAATTCATTTAAGGTGACCATATCGTTATCAATATATTCTTTCATTATGTCAACATAATTGACTATATTCTGTGAAAGAACAGACATCATGTTGCTTATTCTAACTGCCCCGAGCCGAACATTCTGAGTTGTGACGAGTGTCCCATTGTCAAATATCGACACCTGTGCGCTTCCCGCGCCGACATCGACAAGCGCCGTCGACTTCTCAATAATCCTGTTGAACTTGTCGTCCTTCGCGGCAAGAGCCTTGTATATAATGAATCTCTGCTCCGAGTTGCTTAAAATCTCAACATCAATTCCGGTCCTGACCTTGATTCTGTCGAGAACTCTGTAAGCATTCTTTGCCTCCCTGAGTGCACTCGTGGCAAATGCCCTGTAATCGTCAATGCAGTAATCCTTCATAATTTCCGAAAATCCGTATAGAATATCACACATCTTCTCGACATCGTTGAAATCCACTTCCTTGGATTCGTATGTATTCTTTCCAAGCTCAAAATTATACTTTACATGGTCAATCTTCTTTATTCCGTTATCCCTTGAAATCTCATAAATCACCATTTCCAGACAGCTTGAACCGATGTCAATAGCGGCAAAAGTTGAATAAGCCATAATCCCTCATCTCCTTCCGATTATCACATATACGTGCTAATCTCGTCCCTTATAATTTCCGAGCAGCTTGATTGCCAGTGCTTCCTCCTCGATGCCTCTGAGTGCATTTTTAACCGCCGCGTCAGATATATGCCCGCCGAAGTCCACATAGAACATGAACTCCCACTTTCTCTCACTTATAGGTCTTGACTCAATCTTGGTCATGTTAAGACCGTTGAACATGAGATTGCTGAGTATCGAATAAAGGCTTCCGGCCTCATGCGGAATCTCAAAACAGATGCTAACCTTGTCGGCATCCTCGGTCACAATTCTGTTCTTAGAGACGATAACGAATCGCGTCGTGTTGATTCCGCTCGTGTTTATGTGAGATGCGAGCACCTCGAGACCGTAGAGCTTCGCCGCCGTCTCACTCGCTATCGCTACCTGAGTGTTGTCGTTCTCATCCACTATCTTTTTAGCCGCAATCGCAGTGTTAGGCGCGCCGAGCTGCTGCCAGCCCTTGTCCTCTAGGAACTTCGCGCACTGCATAAGTCCCTGCGCGTGGGAGTACACTCTCTTTACCTTAGAGAGGTCAGTTCCCGGAATACCGACGAGCGCGTGCTCAATCTTAACCGTCTCCTCCGCCACAATGTAGTTGTCGTACTCCCTTAAAAGGTCGTAGGTATCATTTACAATTCCTGCCGTGGAGTTGTCAAGCGGCAGAACCGCATAGTCTGCATCGCCGTTCTTTATGGCTTCCATCGCAGCCCTGAAGGTCGGAACGCACGAGCAGTCCGCATCCTCCCCGAAGTACTTTAACGTCGCCGCATGGCTGTATGCCCCCGGCACTCCCTGATACACAATGTGACATCCCTGCTTTTTGAGCTCCTTCACCGCTATATGCGGAGCCGCCTTCGAGTGCTCGCCAGCCTCGAGTATTCCGTATTGAAGCTTACGGCTCATCGCCATAATCTGTTTGAAAAGTTCATCCACACATTTCTTATCAAAATCATCCTCTACAAGTGCACAGAGTGTCTTAAGCTTCTCATCCTCCCTGCTCTTGTCATAGACCGCCTTGTTGTTGGCAATCTTGTACTCGGCGACGTCCTTGCTTATCTCCATCCTCTGCTTCATAAGCTCCACTATCTGCTTATCAATTACATCGAGTTTGCTTCTTGATTCCGCTAAATCTATCACAACACGTTCCTCCGTAATCTCATTTTTACTTACGCATAACGGCTTAACCGCATACCTGTTTCCATTTTATATAATTGTAACATCGCCCTCAAATTTTAGCAATAGAACATTGCTAACGCTATCTGTAATGTGTTAGAATAATGTGTAAAGTTTACGAAAAAATTTAGAGGGAGGTTTAATATGAAGAAAGCATCACGCATAATAACAATCATTGTTATCGCTGCCGCAATCATCGGAATAGGTGTGGCTTCATATATGAGCAGCAAGGTAAAGTACAATGACGACTCGTACCTTGGAAACACGTCGGGGAATCTCATCAATAAGGGACTGTTCGCCGAACACAACGGAAAGATATACTTTTCCAACCCTTATGACGGCGACAAGCTCTACTCGATGAACAGCGACTGCACGAACATAAAGAAGCTGTCGGACGACTCCGTTTCATACATCAACGTGACCGACAACTACATTTTCTATGTGAGAAACAATTTCGACAAGGACAATGCGGGAATGATTTTCCGCGGACAGCTCTACGGCGTTATACGCTCTAAGCTCAACGGCAGCCATGCGAAAGCTCTCACCGTCGACGTGATTTCAACGATGGCGCTCATCGGCAACCGCGTCTACTACGGAAGCTATGACAACGGCAAAATTCAGACCATGTACACGACGATAGACAAGAAGGAGACGGCGACGATAAAGAACACGCAGCTCCCTCTCTACAGCATCGCGGACAATAAGCTCTACTATTCGGGAACCGATGGTGAGCACAATATCCACTCCTACAACCTTGCGACGGGGCTTGCGGAGACACTTTTAGAGGGCAACACCTATCTTGCATCGGTGAACGATGACATCCTCTACTACCTCGACATGGCAAACAATTACGCACTCACGACCTACGACATGATAACGGGCGTAACAACCGTGCTCTATGACGACAGGTGCATCAACTACAACATCTACGACGACGTAATCTTCTTCCAGACCGAGGACGGCAACAACGCGCTTCATCGCATGAACCTTGACGGCACGGACGACACGATCATCATGGCAGGCAACACCGACAATATAAGCTGTACCTCAGAGTACACTTTCTTCACACTCTTTGGACAGAACGTCCTCTACCGCGTGCCTACCCACGACGGAACAACAGTTGAGGCATTTACATACACACCTAAAAAATAAGACTATGGGATTAATTACGATTTAATGCAAACCCATTTGACAACGCAAAAGCCGGAGGAATATTCAAAATCTGAATAAGCCTCCGGCTTTTGTCATGCTGTTGTTATGCTTTTTCACCGCTTTTATTGTATATTTTCCATGCGCTTCTGTGCATCGTCAAGCGATTTGTAACCGTATTGAAGAACCGTGTTCTCCATTATCATTTTGTTGAGATTCTTTCCTTCCTTGTAAAGACCGATGACATATCTGCAATAGAGAATGAAGGTGTCCTTTGAGTAGGTGTCAAGCTCACCCCTGAGATAAGTCTCGGCTGAGGTATCATAAGGCGTGTCCTCCGAGGTGTGGATATAGCGTATCTGCCCCGCAAGTGCAGGATATTCAGTCACGAACTCCTCGAGCCACCCGACCTGAATCGCGATTACCTGCTCCGCAATCGTCCTGCGCTCATCGTCTATGGCTTCAAGGCTGTCCTTAAATTTCTCGTACTCAGAAGGTGCCGTGCTCTGCATCATTCTCGCGTACTTTTCGGTAACAAGATTTCTTCCGCTTCGCTCACCCTCCTGTAGGTCGGCGAGATAGCTTCTTAAAAGCTCCTCATTCCAAGCCATGAACTGGCTTCTTCTCATGAGCGTGAAGGTGTTGTAATTGTTCTGGCAGTCAGCCCTTCCACCCTCATTTTTTGTCTCCTGAAACATCTCCCACTCGATTGCGACAATCTGCTCTATCAGCTCACGCTTTCCGTCGTCCGACGAGGTCTGCACGTTCTCGTAGCCCTGCATTATCGCATAGCCCTGAGTCTCCATGTAGGTGTCCGCGCTTCCCGATAAGCTCTGCATATTGAGAAGTCTCACAAGCTCCGCGCAAATCAATTCAATGTTCTTTGACACCCTCTCCTCATCGTGGAAGTCAAGCTCCGAAAGCTTTTTAAGCCCGTCGCATATTCTATGAAGAACAGGCTCCTGCCTGCGCTCCGCCATGGCGGTAAGCGCCCTGAATGACCACTTATAGTAAGGCATATACTCCCTGTAAACAAGAAAGCACAGCCTTATCACCTCCTGCATGAAGCCCGCGCATGCGAGCGACGCCGCGACATAATCCTGTCTCTTCATGCACCTTCCGTAGTTATATTGACCATACTGCGCAATCTTTACGGCAGACTCCGCCATCTTCGCGTACCATAGCCTGTCCGGGTAAAATTCAGCGAGCTGCTGTCTTGCGGAGGTGATTATTCCCTCATCGTCCTTAAAAATCTCACCGTTTACCACCGTCGCCGCCTGCTCCTCGCTAATCGCAGCCCACGCCGCTATGTCGTCGCGCTCCGGCACCTTGTCGGTATCTATGTGCTCCCTCAAAAAGTCGCTTATCCTTATGACACCGACTCTACCGTGACCGTTCTTCGTCTCAACTCTCGCCGCGAAGCCAAAGAATCGCTTCGGAAGCTTGTCGTACTCCTTAGCGAGCCTGTCGCCAATCTCATCATAGACCGCATCGTCAACCCACAGACAGACGGAGGGTCCGAAGTCATGGTCTCTTGACAGCGCATCGTCAAAGCCGAAGCACTCGGAGCCGTAACCCGCAAGCCCGACGGCTATCCTGCCCTCGTATTCGGGAAATTCCCTGTGAAGCATATCCTTCACATAGACCTCATAGTATTCGCGTGCAAGCACAAGCCCGCTTATCACGCCCTCACCCGCGTCACAGCACAGGTTTTCGAGCTTGTTTTTGAGCTCACCTATTCTCCTTTGGATGTCGGTATTAGCAGAGCCGCCCGTGGCTTCAAGACCTCTGTACGCCTCGATGCAGTTCTCACAGGTCGCACGGTAAGCGCTGTTGTTGTAGCCGTAGCTTCTCGCAAGCTCGGACAGAGCCTCCTCATAGGCTTCAACAGCCTTGGCATACCCGCCCTTCTTCAGGTTCAGGTCGCCGTAAGCCGAAAGTGCAGCCCCATAGTGCGCATCCTTATATTTTCTCCCCTTATCCCTCTCAAAAATCGCAAATGCCTTCATTAAATTATTCTCGGCGTCAGTATATTCTCCGTTCCTGATGTACAAAAGCGAGAGGTTTACATAGGTTGTCGCCTCCTCCACCTCGCAGTCGGGAAGCCTCCTTATTATCTCGAGTGCCTTAAAAAGCTCAGCCTTTGCGCGCTCATAATCACCCGTCTCCGAATACAAAAGACTTATGTTGTTGTAGAGCGAGGCGTACCTGTAAGCATCCTTGCAGCCCGACTCCTTTAACTCTACTGCTGTCTGCTCATACAGCTCCTTCGCGCGCTCGTAATCGCCCGCCGCGCGGTAGGCTGTGGCTGCGTTTAGCACTATTGTGGCGTAGTTCTGTCCGCTAAGTCCCGCGCCCTGCGCTATCGCCATCGCCCTGTCAGCGAGCATTGTCGACTCCTCGTGCCTTCCCGTGACACGGTAGAGTCCCACGAGCTCGGTTATGACGGTGAGAACCGCCTGCGTGTCCTCGAGCTCTACCGCCTTTTTCATATTGTCAATGAGGAACTGCTCCGCCTCATCCATCTTTTTTTCATCGAGTAATCCGTCCAACCTCTGAAAAAAATCGTTGTAATCCATATACTACCTCCAAACCTATTTTCAAACTTTATCCCTCGGTCTGAAGTCTTACCATCCTGGCATATATTCCGTTGTTCTTCATAAGCTCGGCAGGCGTGCCCGTCTCGGCGACATGACCGCCGTCTATTACGACAATCTTATCCGCGCCCGAAACAGTACGCATTCTGTGTGTGATGATGATAACCGTCTTATTCTTTATGAGCCTTGAGATAGCCTCCTGAATAAATGTCTCATTCTCCGCATCGAGTGATGCCGTAGCCTCGTCGAGAAGAATCACAGGCGCGTCCTTTAAAAGTGCCCTCGCGATGGAGATTCGCTGTCTCTCACCGCCCGATAAAGCCGAGCCGTTCTCGCCGATCACGGTGTTGTAGCCGTCAGGAAGCTTCGATATGAACTCGTCGCACTGTGCCTCCCTTGCAGCCCTTATAACCTCCTCGTCGGTCGCATCCTTCTTACCTATTCTTATATTCTCCATGATAGTGTTATCAAAGAGAGTTACATCCTGAAAAACTATGGAATATGCCGCAAGAAGCTTCTCAGGATCTACCTGTGAAATATCCTTGCCGCCAAGTCTTATCGTTCCTCCGTCGACGTCCCAGAATCTTGCCGCAAGCTTAGATACCGTGGACTTACCGCCGCCGGACGGTCCTATAAGTGCAGTGACTTCTCCCTGCTTTGCCGTAAAGCTTATATCTTTAAGTACATTCTCACTCTTATCGTAGGAAAAGCTTACATTTGAGAAATCGATGTCGTAGGAGTCAACCTTTAACTCATCCGTTCCCTTCTGTACAGGGTAATCCGTTATCTCGTTCATTCTCTCGACATTGATGTCCTGTGAGATTACAGCCGCAAGGTTCATGAGTGTGCCCTGCATCGGCTCATATATTCTCGACACGACAAGAATGAACATGAAAAATGTCATAACGTCCAATTTACCCTCAAAGAGCAGAATCGAACCGACAAGTGCAACCGTTCCTATTCCGAAACGGAGGATACACGACGCTGACACAACGAACACCGCCGTTCCAAGCTCTGCCTTAAAGCTCTCCTTCTCTAGTGCGTTAATCTTGCCCTTCAAGCCTTCAAGATACTTATCCTCGGCGTTGTAGGACTTTAAATCCTTGACGGTCTCAAGATACTCCTGAAGTCCGTCCGCCTGTATAACGGCAACATTTCTCTTTCTTCTTGAAATCCTTCTCTGCACATTTCCCGAACAGCCAACGATGATG
>UQZF01000039.1 GCA_900545455.1 uncultured Eubacteriales bacterium | reverse complement strand
ACACACAACACTTCCCTTCTTTCTTGTCCATCCAGTAAGTTCCCTCACACATGCAAGGATATTCTCACATACAGCAAGAACCGTGGAAAATGCTGCGAATGTCATGAACATGAAGAACATCGTCCCCCACACTCTTCCTCCCTGTATATTGCAGAATACGGCTGCCATCGTGTCAAACAAAAGTGCCGGACCCGCCGTAACCTCAACGCCGTAAGAAGCACATGAAGGAAATATGATTAAACCTGCCATGATTGCCACAAAAGAATCTAACAGAATTACATTGATACTCTCCCCGAGGAGACTTCTGTCCTTATCAATATAACTTCCGAATATTGCCATTGAGCCCATTCCTACCGACAGCGTAAAGAACGCCTGGTTCATCGCAGCCACAATCACATGTATGTCTATCTTTGAAAAATCAGGTATCAGATAGAACTTATATCCTTCCACGGCTCCCGGCTGAACACCGCTCACAACTGCCAGCACAAGCATGAGCACAAGAAGAAGCATCATCATATACTTCGTGACTCTCTCCAAGCCTCCCTGAAGATGAAAGGTCAGAATGAAAAATCCTATAGCTACCGTAACCGCCAGAAAACCGACATTTATTCCCGGCTCTGAAATCATATTGGCAAAGCCAAGCGATGCCGTATCCCCCGACAAAAACTTCCAGAAATAATATATCATCCATCCGGTCACAACCGTATAAAATGCCATCAGGCATACATTGCCCGCCAATGCGACATACCCGTGGATATGCCACTTCTGCCCTTTCTTTTCAAGCTTCTTATACATTCTGACCGGGCTCGCCTGTGCCGCTCTTCCAATTGCAAATTCCATTGTAAGTGCAGGCAGTCCGAGAATAAGCAGACACACAAGATACACAATTACGAAGGCTCCGCCTCCGTTAGCTCCCGCCATCCACGGGAATTTCCATACATTACCACACCCTATGGCACATCCGGCACTCAGGAAAATAAAGCCCAGACGGCTACCTAATCGTTCTCTCTCCACAATACTTCTCCAATTTCGTTTTTATAATAATAGGCTCTTTTACAGAGCAAAAAACGAATCCCGAGGTTTCCCACGGAATCCGTTTAAATTGCATTAATTACTTATCAACTTTAGGAAGCCCGTCAAAACCTCTCTGAAGATCCTCATCTGTAGGAATGTAATCCGTCATCACACCATCATTGAACTTCTGGTATGCGACCATATCAAAGTAGCCCGTTCCCGTAAGCCCAAAGAGAATTGTCTTCTCCTCGCCCGTCTCCTTGCACTTTAATGCCTCGTCTATCGCAACCCTGATTGCATGGCTGCTCTCAGGTGCCGGGAGGATTCCCTCCGTCCTTGCAAACTGAGTTGCTGCAGCGAACACACTTGTCTGCTCCACAGCCACAGCCTCCATAAGTCCCTGATGATATAACTCCGATACAACAGGACTCATACCATGATAGCGAAGTCCTCCGGCATGATTAGCCGACGGAATAAAATTGCTTCCGAGTGTGTACATCTTAGCAAGAGGACATACCATTCCCGTGTCACAGAAATCATAAGCGAACTTACCGCGCGTAAGGCTTGGACAGCTTGCAGGCTCAACCGCTATAAAGCGGTAATCCTTCTCACCGCGGAGCTTCTCACCCATAAATGGTGATATGAGTCCTCCGAGGTTGGAGCCGCCTCCTGCACATCCGATAATAATATCCGGTGTGACATTGTACTTATCAAGTGCTGCCTTTGCCTCAAGTCCTATAACGGACTGATGAAGAAGAACCTGATTGAGTACGCTTCCGAGAACATATCTGTAGCCATCAGTATGTGTCGCCACCTCAACCGCCTCCGATATCGCGCATCCAAGACTTCCGGTTGTTCCCGGATGTGCTGCAAGTATCTTGCGTCCTACCTCTGTGGTCTCGGAAGGCGAAGGTGTCACACTTGCACCATAAGTTCTCATTACCTCACGTCTGAACGGCTTCTGCTCGTATGAAACCTTGACCATATATACCTTGCAGTCAAGTCCGAGATAAGCGCACGCCATCGAGAGTGCCGTTCCCCACTGTCCGGCTCCGGTCTCTGTCGTCACACCCTTAAGCCCCTGCTTTTTAGCGTAATATGCCTGTGCAATGGCAGAGTTGAGCTTGTGGCTTCCGCTGGTGTTGTTGCCCTCGAACTTGTAATATATCTTAGCAGGAGTGCCGAGTGCTTTTTCAAGGCAGTAAGCCCTCACAAGGGGAGACGGCCTGTACATCTTGTAAAAATCGAGAATCTCCTGCGGTATATCAATATATGCATCTTCATTATCAAGTTCCTGCTTAATAAGTTCATCACAGAAAACAGGTCTTAAATCTTCGTAACCCATCGGCTCTAAAGTAGCCGGATTGAGAAGCGGTGCCGGCTTAATCTTCATATCAGCGCGCACATTGTACCACTGCTTAGGCATCTCGCTCTCTTCTAAGTAAATCTTATAAGGAATCTTACTCTCTTCACCCATACATTACACCCGTACCTTTCCGAATCTTTTGTTTAACACTATAGCACTTTAAAGCGTGCTTGTCAAGGTGACGGGGTGCCTATGGAACTTAGGTACTATTCTATTTTGTGTCGGCGTACAGCTTAAATCTCTTTACAAGGTGGTCAAGCTCCTCCGCTCTGTTGGCAAGCTCGTCGCTTATAGCGGAGCTCTCCTCGGATGCGGCAGCGGTGTTCTGAGTTACACCCGAAATCTGCTCGATTCCGCCCTCAATCTGTGAAAGTGCGTCAGCCTGATTCTTAGCCGACTCGGTTATCTCGCTTCCCTTACTGATTTCCTGCATTGTCTTTGCTATAAGTTCTCTTGTAGTCACAGCCGACTTTGAGCTGTCCGTTGCAAGCTGCCCGATATGCTCGGCAACAACCGCAAAACCTCTTCCTGCCTCCCCTGCTCTTGCAGCCTCAATCGATACATTAAGCGCAAGAAGGCTTGTCTGTGATGCAATATTCTCGATGGAAGTCGTGATAACTTCAATCTCTTTTGATATTTCATCTATCTTCTTCATCGCCTCAATAAGGCTGTCCATCTTCTCACGCTCATCCTCAGCGTTCTTTACCGCAACACTTACGTTGTCATAAGCCTCCTGTGTAGCCTGTGCACTCTTTGCGGCAAGGTCAGCAACGGTCTCAACCGTTGCCGTGAGCTCCTCAACGGCGCTCGCCTGCTCGGTTGTTCCTGCCGCGAGGTCAGAAGCCGCCTTGGAGATATCCGCCGAACCTGTCTCCACATGTGCTGACGCTTCCTGAATCTTGGTGAGGGTAGTATTGAAATGCTTAAGTATATATACGAAAGATTCCTTGATGCTTGCAAAATCACCTAAGAAATCCGTTATTTCCGCTGAATCCTTTGTGAGATCACCCTTGGCAATCTCGCGAAGTGTTACCGAAATCTCATCGACATAAGCCTTGAGGTTTCTCATCGTTCCTCTCATTGATTCCGCCATTACTCCGAGCTCATCATCCGACTCGTAGGTTATGATTTCTCCGGCTGACATGTCTCCCTGATACATAAGCTGTGCTGCCTTTGCCATCTGCTCTGTCGGCTCCGTGAGAATGGAGGTGAGTAATTTTGTGGAACGTGTTCCTACAAATACCAGTAAAAGGATAAGCGCAACACCCACTCCGATAAGCACAATGCTCACAACTCTTGAGCGATGGTAATACTCCTGTCCGTTGGCATAAACAATCTGCTGAAGCTCTCCCGTGATGTCCTTTATCTCCTGTACGATGGGAAGGTATGTATTGTAATTAAGCTCGTAAGCTTCGTCGAACTTACCGCTCTTTAACAGTTCCATAATCTGAGGCCTTATCTTCTCGCCCTCTGTGATTTTATCCTGTAATTCCTTAACTTTATTCTTTCCTGCGGTGGTATGGAATCTTGCCGCCATGGAATCAACGGAGGTTGTAACAAGATTAACATCCTCCTCAACAGTCTGTTCAAATGTCTTATAGCTGTCTGCAAGGTTGTCTCCACCCTCCGCAAGTATGCGGTTGATGGCTCTCTGCAAATCCGTAAGTCCGTACTTCACATCGTCAACCTGACTTATATTTGTGAGCGGTCCGTTAAAAATACCCTTGATGTTGCTCGTAATGTACTGCATGCCTGCAAGAATAATTATTCCGACGATCACTGCCATGAGTGTAATAACACCCAATGTTGCAAGAAGCTTTCTCTTAATCGGATAGTGCTTTAATTTTTCCTTGTACTTGTTCATGTTATTTCTCCTTACCTGTTAACCGGGTTCATCATAATCTCATGCAATGACAATTCAATTCCATTGCTCCAGCATATAACCTGACCGTTCTTAATCCTGCCGTCCGAAAAGATACCCTCATCTTCAAGATCATGAAATCTCACTGTTTTAAGCTTCGGCTTCATGTCATAGATACAGCTTCTCCCGTCGGTCAATTCAACCTCAAGTATGAAGTCATCCAAAAAGAATACCTTTTCCATCCTAGTCATAATGCTCACCATTAACCCTTTCTTCCGGCATATTATACACAGGTATGGAGAGATTTTTCCATTATGGAAAACCATATATTTTATTTTTTCAATCCTGCCGCAGCATCGAACTTTCTGATTGCTGCAGTCCTGTTCTTAACTTCCAGCTTTCTGTATATATTTGTGAGGTTTTTCTCAACCGTGACCTGTGCTATATGCATTTTTTCGCCAATCTCGGAATTGCGGTATCCTGCCCTCACATATTCCATAAGCTCATATTCACGTTCAGTAAGCCGTACTTCCTTCACATCCTCCGTCCCCAGAACCCGTCTTACCCCGCTTTCATACTGTCTTATTCTATCCGTTATTTTTTTAACAAATTCATTGTCCCCGAACTTTTCCAGCAAAGGTTTTAATTCTGCACCATTCTCAATGAACGGAGCTGCCACATCATCACCCGCTGCATACGATACCGCCTTCTCAAAATAGCCTGAGGCAAGCTTTTCCTGACCCATATTATACTTTGCCACCGCCTTGTATATACAGCCGACAATCATCGGAAAAATGTGCACCGTCGCCCCATACGGAACAAGCATCTCGTCACCGACAGCATCAAGAAGCTCCCACTTTCTCTCCGTGATTAGTAACTTTCCGTAGGTCATGCACCAACTCCTTGTGCTCCTTATCGCACGGCTGCAGTTTTCAAGCTTAAAGTTGACAAGCCATTCGGGTATTCTGTCCTTCATCCCCAGACATGCAAATATATATCCCTCAACAAGCTCCATGTCCACGACAAGAACAGGGTTGGCAACATTTGCCAGTTCTTCATGCATCTGCTTAAGCCTTTTCTCGAATATTTCCTTCTTTCCCTGATACAGCAGGCAGCGCAGAATCACGTAATAGCAGCTGATTACCACACAGGTCTGTTTCCTTATCGCTGTCTGTCTGTGCACCTGCTCCGCAAGCTCATAAGCTCTGTCAAAATGACCTGTCAAAAGGGCATATTCCGCGTCGAAAAAATCATCCCATCCCTCATGCACGCCACGGGTAAGATTCATATAATACTTTGCATACTCTTTCTCATTCTCCACGGTCTTTTTAAGACTGCCGCTCCCGCTGTAATAGAGCAGCGTCATACATGTGGTTCCGAAAGTGAGCAGTGAATTTTCAAGCAGCTCCGATGTGCCGTATCCTAAAAGTTCGCCCGCCTTTTTTAATGAGACGGTCATTTTCTCTATATTGTTAAATTCAAGAATGGATTTAAGCACAAGCATCTCAGCCTGTATTTTATCATTCCCTCTCCATACATCATCCGCCTCTATTTTTTTCACGGTATCGGCATATAACGGCGAGACAACAGCAGAACTGTCCCTCATGGCACGATAATAAAGATAGTTAAGCCATGCCATCAGATTCCCTTCCCACACATTGTCCCATATATAGTCCATAATGTCCTCAAACAGCTCCGGTGCCTGTTCAATAAGGCTTTTTCCCTGCCTTGCGGCATAAATTCCGGCAATTTTTTCCGGATTTCCCGATTTTCTGTAATACTTGACCGCCTCAATATAATTATTCTTTTTTTCACACCACTCGGCGGCACGGCGGAATAAAGCTTCCTTATCTATTGATGATTTTTCAAGCTCCGCCTCCGCAACACTTCTTAGGAGCGTATGCATCTGAAACGAACGGCTTTTTGCATCATAGTAGAGAAAACCGAACTCCTCCTGGCTCTCAAAAAGTGCCGTCTCCGCAATCTCCATACCTGTTACATATCTTGCCCCGCAAGTCTCAAACCAGTCAAATAAAGACACCTTCATGAAAAATTCCTGCATTACGGGTGAAAGCTTGTCAAAAATCGCTGTCTTTAACAGATGATTAACTCCAAGAAAGCTTCCGAAGCTGCCTCTCTTCTTATACTCATACAGTGAAAGATATACCGCACTTATCCAGCCGTCGGTATACGCATAAAGCTGTTCAAGCTCCGGCTGCGTAAGGTCGACATCGTTGAGTGCGAATATCTGCGCGGTCTCCTCAATATTGAGCGTGAGACTCTGCTGATTTATAACGGCGCAATATCCCTTCAAAAACATCTCCTCATACGGAATATCAGGATAGGCGCGTGAGATAAGCACTATATGAAGATGTGGTACATTCCGTGCAATATTCTCAATCAGCTTGTCCATCCATGAACTGTTGCACTCCTGATAGTCATCGATGATGAGATATTCTTCCCTGACAACATACGTCTTTAAAAGCCTCACAATATACGCAATCTCCTGCTCGGACTGTGGAAGGCTGACTTGTGCCACTCTCTCATACAGCGGTTCATTGTATTCACGGATCTTATTGCATATCCTGCGCCATATCCAGTTACCGTCAACCTCATCTCTCTGCATCGGAAACCACAGACTGAGAAGCTTTCTTTCCGCAAAATATTGTCTAATCAGAGTGGTTTTTCCGTATCCCGACGGTGCCACGACCATCACCATAGGTCTGTCTATCACACTGTCAAGCACTTCCGCCGGCTCTTTGCGCTCAAACTCCTTTGCACGAATACCAGTCACGCTTTTACCTCCTTCGAGAGCGGTTTAATATTATTCTTCATCTTCCATTTTTCCTTCCTGTGACATAGCGGCCTCTATCGTATGCATCATCTTATCAATCTCTATCGGCTTTGTGACATGCCCGTTCATCCCCACCTGAAGTGCCATCTTTTTATCATCATCAAAGGCATTAGCTGTCATAGCTATTATAGGGACATTCGCCTTTTCGGAATCACCCATCGCCCTTATCCGTTCAGAAGCCTCATATCCGTTCATATTAGGCATCTGTATATCCATAAGAATGAGCGCATAATACCCTGGTTCTGCCCTGTCCATCATAGCCACACATTCTACGCCATCCTTGGCTCTGTCGACTTCAAAACCGTAAAAATCAAGAATTTCTATCGTGATCTGGGCATTCATGTCATTATCTTCCGCAAGCAGAATCCTCTTTCCCGTGGTTGTTCCGCCATCAATGCTAAGACTTTCACTCTGCTCAACCATCGGTGCAGCATCGGCGATCTTATGTTCAAGAAAAAGCGTAAACCTGCTGCCCTTTCCCAGTTCACTCTCCACCTCGATTCTGCCACCCATAAGCTCCGCAAGCTGGTCAGCTATAGCCATTCCAAGCCCGGTTCCCGGCTGCCGGCTCTCCGTTGATGTCCTCTCTCTCTCAAACTCCTCAAATATATGGGATATGAACTCTTCCGACATTCCTATTCCCGTGTCCTCAATCTGTGTAACATACAGTCCGTATCCATCTCTGTCACACGGATGCTCCTCAATGCTGAAAGAAACTTTTCCACCCGTCGCGGTGTATTTGTATGCGTTGCTTAAAAGATTAAATATTATCTGTTTTACTTTCAATATATCACAACTTACGTAATGGTGTTCAATCTTCACACTAAGAGAAAACTTAAGAGATTTTCCGGTCATCTGATTTTCAAAGACATTATATATCTCCCTGCACTGATCATCCACACATATAACAGATTCCTCGAGCTTTGTCTTGCCGCTCTCAATTCTTGCAATATCAAGCACATTGTTGATAATTTCCAGAAGATACTTACTTGAATCGTCTATCTTGTCCAGATAATCGAGTGCTTTCTCCCTGTTGCCGAGCTGTTCCCTGAGAAGCCTGGTAAATCCCATTATGGCATTCATCGGCGTTCTGATATCATGACTCATATTTGATAAAAATATACTCTTTGCAGCCGTCGCCCGTTCCGCCTGCGCCAACGCATTCTGCAGCTCAATCTGGCGTTCCTTTTCCTTATAATAGTTCTTGCGCTCTGCGTTGTTGTGCACACCCCACATGAGCACACATATTATGAGATAAATCAGCACGAAGGCTGCCTCAATAACTATATATGTCCTGTATACCTCAAAAACCGAAAAGAAGATATGTATCGTGTAGATTCCGTAATTCGTCTCACTGACATACCAGCTTTTGCCGTTATAGCGCACACGGCTTAGTCCGTCCGTCACCGGCTTACCGCCCGCACACAGTTCCTCCCACTGCTCTGAATTGAGACTGTATGCATCCGGACTGTTGGCAGCAACCACATTGTCGCCCTCGGATATGACGATAAGTCCCTCACTTGCCACCTGCATATTCTCAAATATACTGTCAAGTGTTATGTCATTCACCCCATCCGTCACGGTATCCTGCAAAGTGTATGCTATCACGGCACCCGGCGCATCCGTGCGTCCTGCAACCGCTATATCATATTGTTCACCGCCAGCATCCACCCTCGTCACATATACCTTCTTATTGCACTCAATTATCTCCGCAACACACTCCCTCCGTATCAGGCTGTCCCACTCAATATCGGTGCCATTGTACGCTAACGCCTGCATAACCGTATCCATATTCTCATCAAGAACTATAATCCCCATCAAATGCTGTTCATACGCATACACTCCCATGCCCTGCGCAAAAAAATCATCCTCATGCTCCAGATTGTGTACCATCACCAATGTCTTATCAAGCAGGCGCACAAGGCTTTTCGTCCTGTCATTTGTGCGGTAATTGTCGTAGGTCTCAAGTTTCTCCTTCACATACTCAACCGTCTGCACCTTGAGCTTCTCCGTGGAGGCAAGCCCCTGATGAACAGAGGTCAAATGTATAACTATCATGCCGGGAATCAACAATGCTGCAATCATCCGGACAACTCTTCGTGTCTCGGATTTCTTTCCGATGCTGTCCACTACTTCCTCCCCTTCCCCAGACATTTATCCACATCCAGTCCGTATTTTTCAACAATCCGTGCCGTCGTCCCGTCCGTCATCATCCCCTCAAGAACCTCCTCAAGCTCCGAGACGAACTCCTTATCATACTCCTTATCAAACGCAACACCAAGACTTGACACAAACAGCTCATCATCCAGAAGCCTGTACTCGTCAGGCGCGGTGCTTATAAAAGCCCGCAGTGCGCTCTCATGCCCGCATATCGCATCGACATAATTCTTTCTGAGCGAGGCAAACACCTCGTCCATCCCCGAAAAACAATACACAAGCTTGACATCCGGCACATTCTCATCCGTCGAATGCAGAAAATATTCCTCGGCTTTTGATGTCTCCTGAACCGCAACCATCTTCCACGACAAATCCGACAGTGTCTTTATATTGCTGTCCATCCGCACTGCCACCATCTGTCTGCTGTACAGATACGGGCCTGCCCAGTTATACTCGTCTTCGCGCCCGTTCATGCTGAAACACCCCCACAGGCAGTCAACTTCCCCGTTCTCAAGGTAATCCTTCTTATTTTCCCACACAATCACCTTAAATTCCGGATCATAGCCCATCCTGCCCAGTGCCTCCGTTGCAAGCTCGACATCAATTCCACCGAACCCTCCATCCTCATTCATGTACACATAAGGTTCATATATATTGCTTCCGATTATGAATTTCTCCCTTTCAACAATGTTCCCGGAATTTTTCTCACTCTTTGCACAGCCCGCCGCTCCAAGAATTATACTTATCAACATCGCAAAAATTATGTACCTTTTAAAAAGCTTCGCTTTCATAGTCCATCTTCCCCATCACAATACACAAAAACCTACCAGCAACCCAATTCATGCACGAATCAGCCTGTTGATAGGTCTGTTTGTTGTAAAATAAAATATGAATCAGTGCATATCTACATACTGAATCTTTTTCTGCTCTTCCTTAAAATTGTTGATGATTGAAACTGCATCCTGCAAATCCGTCGTCTTCTGGTCACCTGTATTCATATTCTTTATGGTAACCTGACCCGCCTCAATCTCATCCGAACCCAGTATCACACAGAACGGAATCGTAAGCTTGCTTCCGTAAGTAAGCTTCTTCTTAAACTTGCCTTCCTCGAGATAAATCTGTGTATTGATACCTGCTCCTCTAAGCTCGGTAGCCGTCTTAACGGCATATTTCATGTCCTCTGTCATAGGAATGACAAGTGCCTCTATCTGGCTCTCATGTGCCCTGTTGAGGAAATCATTCTCACAGAGAACATAGAACAATCTTGTAAGACCGATTGAAATTCCAACTCCCGGAAGTGACTTCTTGGTGTAATACTCGGCAAGATTATCATAGCGGCCGCCGCTGCACACGCTGCCATACTCAGGGTGGTTCTTGATAAATGTCTCATACACGGTTCCCGTGTAATAATCAAGCCCTCTCGCTATGGATAAATCAATCTTATAGTAATCCGACGGAACTCCAAATCTTGCAATATAGTTGATAACCGTGGTGAGCTCCTCAAGTCCTGCATCAAACACCTCGTTGCAGCCCGCAAAGCTCTTGAGCTTGTCAACCTTCTCCTCATTGCTTCCGTCAAATGTCAGAATGTCAAGAATCTCATTCACCGTAGCCTCGGATACATTAAGCTCAACAAGCTCCTTGGCAACATTATCTCTGCCAATCTTGTCTATCTTATCTATAATTCTTAAAATATCGACTGCAGACTCTTTGACTCCGAAGTTGTCAAACAATCCATTGAGAACCTTTCTGTTGTTGATTCTTATCAAAAAGTTATCAATACCTAAATTCTTAAAGAGATTATAAATAATACTTGGAATCTCAGCATCGTTGACAATACTTAAGCTTCCGTCCCCGACAATATCAATATCCGCCTGATAGAACTCTCTGAATCTTCCCTTCTGTGCTCTCTCTCCGCGGTATACCTTGCCAATCTGGTATCTTCTGAACGGAAATGTAAGCTCGGAATAGTTCTTAGCCACATACTTTGCAAGAGGAACCGTGAGGTCAAAACGCATTGTAAGATCCGTGTCACCCTTGTTAAATCTGTAAATCTGCTTCTCGGTCTCCCCTCCCGCCTTTGCAAGAAGAATTCTGCTGTCCTCCAACACCGGAGTGTCAAGAGGGAAAAATCCGTACTTCCGGTATACATTCTCCATCTCCGACTTAATCTTTTCAAAAATAACCTGATCCTTAGGAAGAAGCTCCATAAAACCAGACAAAGTTCTTGGTTCAACAATCTCGCTCATGTAAAAATCTCCTATCAATATATTCAATCGGAATGCATTGCTTTTGCACACACCCGTTAACCATCAGTTTCGTAAAATTCCTGATAATCATAGCATAGAATATGTCAATAATCAAGTATGGCATTAGGCACATTATCCTCCGGCTTTTTCCAAACTCAAAAATGCAGCCTGCATGAACCTTCATTCATTCAAGCTGCATCTTTCACTTTATGTTCTGTTTTGTCCTACTTTTTAAGCTTCAAGCCGTCCGAAAAAGCCTTGCCGACAACATCGCCCAATGAAACGTATGTGTTGTTCACTGTATCAAACGCGATAGGCTTTAACTTCTTCATGTCAATCTTTCCGTCCGTGATAACCGCATCATCCGCCGTCACGTTGACAATCTCGCCCACAAGAATACCGTTCTCAAAGCTCTTTACCTTACACTCCAGCGCAACATGGAGCTCGTTGATGATCGGCGCATTAACCCTGCTGCTCTTTGTCGCCGTGAACCCCGCCTTCGCAAACTTATCCGGCACCTTGAGTGCAGACTCGATGCCCACATAATCGCAAGCCGCAACTGTATCCTCCGTCGCGAAGCTCACCGTAAACGCACCCGTCGCCGCGAAGTTCTCCGTTGTTTTATGCTTTGAAAGGCTTATTGAAATCTCGTTCATATCCGAAATCATTCCCCAAGCCGCGTTCATCGCGTTCGGCACGCCGTCCTTATCATAAGTTCCGATAATCAACACAGGCATAGGAAGCATCCATGGCTTCGCCCCAAAATCAACTCTACTCATAATCAGATCCCTTCTTTCTGTTGGTTTTTGTTTTGGTATATTTTAAACCATTTACGAGGAGAGTGCAAGGATATGCAGTTAACTAATACCTTATCGCAAAATAGATAACATACACCCAGCCGAGAATGCCATGAAGAATCGCCCAGCCTATCGACTTCCACTTAACATAAGAGATCACAACCGCCAATGCTGTTCCAAGCGTAGCACCTACATCTATACTCTTCTCAACAGTTGTATTTTCTTTTATCTTAGTTATCGTCTTTTTTTCCGAATCCGTCGGACCGTATATCAAATCCTCCTCCGACACCTCCAGCACGTTTGCAATCATCGACAATGTCTGTATGTCCGGCTGAGTCTTTCCGTTCTCCCACTTCGACACCGCCTGTCTTGTCACGCTGCACTCCTTTGCAATGTCGTCCTGTGTAAGCTGGTTCTTTTTTCTGTAAAACTTAATGTTGTCACCTATCAAGATAAGTACCTCCGAATTGAATTTATACCAAAATTATACTGTAAAATGGCGAAAAGTAAAGAAAACATACGTTGCATTCACGCAACCGGAGGGGAGTGGCGTTAAAATTATACTGCCCAGACTAAATATCCACCCGAAAAAACGTTGACTGATATTTACATTAGAAATTTAAAAATCATCATCCCCACGCGCCATATCACGCATCATTTTCCGCTCGCCCATTTCACGTTTGGCTATTCTTCCAACCGAACCAAACAAATCCTTCGGCGTCTCTCTCGTGCTCGCCTGCTTGGAGCGGTTGCAATGCTTGCAAATGCATTGAAGATTCCATTCCGAATCGCTGCCGCCAAATTTCTGTGGTATGATATGGCCAATATCCATATCGCCCTTGCGAAATTTTCTTCCACATTTTTTGCATGTGTACCAGCCGTTGTTGTTATCATAAGCGTCATTATTTTTGAAATATGTATCACGATAGCCCATAATCAAATTGACCTCACTTTAGTTTTGAAATGTCATAAATACCCACCACAAATTTTAAAACGGTAAGGTTGTGATGTGCAATCTCCCCATCCGCCTCAAGCTTAATCACCGTTTTCACTATGTTGACACAGGCTTTTTCAATCTCGCTGAGCGATACGGTTCCCCTGCACATCAAATCATGTGCCATCATCTCGCCCAGACGCTTCGATGTATTGTCAAATATGCGCGCCCTTGCACGTCCCGGGAGTTCTATCATCGCCGTAACTATGTCTCTGTTTTCCGTCTCGCGCAAAACTCTCTGTATCTCCGCGTCCGACAGCTCCAGCAAAAGCAATGCGGTCTGGTTTATGATTGAATAATCCCTCTCGTCAATCACCCTGTTGTCCTCACACAATGCCCTAACCCACTTAGAGCTGTCGTCATTCTTTTTCTGCTGTCCTGCCTTTTTCTCCTCATCCTCTTTCTTCAGAAGATTCTCCCTCAAAAAAGCGGGCAGCATTGATTTGATATAGACTTCGAGCGTGTTTATGCTGACTCCCGCCTGAATCATGACAGCAGCCTTATGATACATAAGCATAACGAGTCGCTTATATGAAACATTGTCATCAGCCGCAATCTCATTCATCCCCGTCTCAGTCACAATCCGTGGCTCAATTCCGTCCACAATCTGCATAATCTGTCGAGACAGGAAGCCTTCTGCCGCATCGCCCTGATTCAGATTTTCACAAGCTTCCGAAAGTGCCAACAGTCCTTCTGACCTTGCCAAATCAGCGAAAACGATTATACGCTTGTACGCTTCATGCACCTCTGAAATTCCGCTTGCATTCTCCTTGTCGCTGTTGATGTCGGCACAGCACTTTTTTAATTCGTTAAGAAAAAATGTATCCATGGCGGCTCCTCCTTTAGTATTTTAAAATATATTTTTTATTATCCGTAAATTAATATATTTATTATACTACTATCCGATTTATTTTAAAACGCAAATTCCCGTTTAATCTGCTCCTAAAAAAGAACTCCGCCCAAAGCAGATGACTTATATTTTCTCTTAGACAAAACATTCTCTTACTTCGCTTCACGCTTCCGGATAATCTTCCATTATATGGTTCTGTGGCAAAATCACACGGGAGGCTTCTATGTATTTACATCCAACTTTTTGTCTCTTTATTCCAACTTTTCTCAAATGACTCGTCTTTATAAATTGCATCTACAATAGGGATTAGCAATACCTTTAACAATTGAATTGTATCTTCAAATTCAACCTTTAACAATGCTTTCTTCTTTTTTATAAAAGCCCTCCATCTCCTTTGTCTTGTCACATCCTCTGTAAATTCATCCTCAAAAGCTGCGATATCATCAAAACCCGTTTCCCTATGAGAAAAAGTCTCCAGTATTGCATTTTTTAACTCCATACCATCAAGATTATATCGGTCTGCCAAAACATAAATGTCATAAAAATCTTTATATCTTCCATTAGCAAGTCCAAGAGAAACAAAAGCCTCAAACTTTTCTGCTATCACAGAATAGATTGAATAGGCATAAACCTCTGGAACATCCATATCCAGCAGAACCGGAAACTCCATCTTCATTCTCTCCGGATATATCACATCTCCAAAGCCAATATCAATGGATACCGGAACCTTCGTCCGATCCAAATAACCCATAATGGAAACATTAACACCATGATATTCTTTAAACTCTGTAATATTGATAACTTCTAACGTATTCATATCAAACCACAGAGCATCATCACACTTTATTGAAAAGATATCACGAAACACATTCTTCATTTCGTCAGCATCATTTGGAATACACTGTGCTAAAAGGTCAATATCCATAGTGGCTCGTGCATACTCTCCATCAAATAATGCATACAGAAAAATACCACCTTTTAGTGTAAACCTCTCCGCATATTTTGAAATTGACAACCTATATATTGTTCTTTCCAAACCATAGGTGATTAGCTTATCCTGCATAGTCTTTCCATCTTCTATCGCTTGTTTCTTCAACCTGTCCTTTACGGATATTGCCTTTATCATACCAGCACCTCCAAATACATTTTCATTACCTCTCCACATTTAAGCATCTCTGCATATCTAATTAGACGATTTAGATTACGATCACTCCGGTGAAGGTAGTTTGAAAGTACTTCCTTAGTTTCCTCAATTCCAATTTTTTCTCTATAAAAAACAATGTCTACTACCGTTTTCTCTATATCATAAATACGAAATCTGTTATTTCCATCCGCTATCGTCTCAATACCAGCTTCAAATCGCTCATTCGTAAAATAACATATATTCAGCTCTGGCCAATCAGGAAGTGTTGATACATTCGCCTTTCTTGGGATTGCTATATCAATGGCATCCGGACGATAAGTAGACAGATTGTAATATGATGCAGCACTTAGAAGGCAAACCACTCCATCCGGAACAAATGCATACGCATAGTAAAAATCGGATTCTTCTCCCTCAAAATTTGCGTTCTCATAAAATTTTTTATTCAGTTTTATCAAAATCCCCTGCTCGACCATCTGATTAATCTTATAATGTGAAAAACCTTTAGCTTTTAGTTCCCGGATTGAAAAAATCATTTGGTCATTGGAAATCTGTACAGTTTTTCCCATTCTAACTCACCTCAATCTCAGTATATCCAAATTAGCAAAAAATATTTTAATATGTTTCGGCATTTTGTTTTTTTGCCTAATTTCATTAAAATTTTAATCGTCATTTCACAATTTGTCAACAGATTTCTATAAGGTAACGAAAAAGCCCGTCTCTTCAACCTTTTTGAAAAAACGAGCTTATCTTTGCAAACATTGTGACTATCTGATTAAATTAATATCAATATATCCTACCCAATCATTCCGCATGCCGCAAAATGATTCGGTGCATACTCTTTAAGTTCCTGTGGCTCATCCTTTTTGGTACAATCAGCCGCGTATGGACATCTTGTACAGAAACGGCAGCCTTTTGGTGCATTAAGCGGACTTGGCAAGTCTCCCTTTAATCTGATTCTATCGTCACTCCCGGCTCTGTGCATCACGGAAGAAAACAGTGCTTTCGTATACGGGTGAAGCGGATGAGCGAAAATTTCATCGGCTGAGCCCTTCTCAACAAGCACACCAAGATACATTACTCCTATTTCATCCGATATGTGGCGGACAACCGATAAATCATGCGATATGAACAGATATGTCAGTTTTCTCTCCTCCTGCATTTTCATCAGAATGTTAATAACCTGTGCCTGTATGGAGACATCCAATGCCGCAATAGGTTCGTCACACACGAGAAATTCAGGGTCTAATGCCAATGCTCTTGCTATTCCTATTCTCTGTCTCTGTCCACCTGAGAGTTCATGAGGGAAACGGGCAAGAAAGGACTCGGGAAGGTTTACCTGATGCAGCAGCTCCTTCAGTACTTCCTTTCTCTCCTGTGCAGACTCGCGGTAATATATCTTTCTGCCTTCCGAAAGAATCGCCTCCACATTCATACGCGGATCAAGACATGAATAAGGATCCTGAAAAATCATCTGTGCATTTTTATGGAATTCCTTTTTCTGCGCCCTGTTTTGCTCAGCCAGATTCTGACCGTCAAATATTACTTCACCTTCCGTCGGCTGATAAAGCCCCATAACCGTACGTCCACAGGTCGTTTTCCCACAGCCGGATTCCCCTACCAGGCTGAACGTCTTTTGTGAAGCAATCGAAAATGAGACATCGTCCACTGCTTTGAGCACCGACCCGTTTACACCGAAATACTTTTTAAGGCGATTTACTGTCAAAAAGTCACTCATTTTCTTCTCCTCCAATCGGCTTGTCCACCTTAGGTGCATTCTCATCAAGCAGCCAGCACCTTACGGCATGTGTATCCGAAAGCACTGTGCGTTTTGGCATTTCTTTTCGGCATATTCCCATACAATACCTGCATCTCGATGCAAACGGACATTGTTCAAGAGGAAGTCGAAGGTCAGGCGGTGTTCCCGGAATCGTGTAGAGAGCACTCTTCTTTTTTGCGGTTCCTCCCGGAACTGCCATCATGAGAGCCCATGTATAAGGATGCTCTCCTCTCTTCATTATCTCCTCGCAGGTGCCCTCCTCAACAATCTGCCCTGCATACATAACCTGAATTCTGTCGGCAAATCCCACCACAACATTTAAATCATGTGTAACCAGAATGATTGACATGTCAAGTTTCTGCTTTAATTCCTGCAGCAGATCAAGAAGCTGTGCCTGAATTGTGACATCAAGCGCCGTTGTCGGTTCATCCGCAAGCAATACCTTGGGATTGCATGACAGGGCAATAGCAATCATTATTCTCTGCCTCATACCTCCCGACAACTGATG
>UQZF01000038.1 GCA_900545455.1 uncultured Eubacteriales bacterium | reverse complement strand
TTTTTGTGTTCTTCATTCCGTATGCTCCTCCATTGATTCTCTTTTGTATATATTCTACAATCTGTTTTAAATTTAAAACATCCCCCTTTTCGGGAAAGAATCCTTAGCAAGAGCTGACTATCTTATTCGTAAAAATTTTGGCAACCGATTCTCCGTCATATATTTCGCACAATGCCGCACATTCCCTCAGAACCGAATTGTACTTCTCCTTGTCTTTTTCCTTGGTTTCATCATTCCATAGATTATTGTATTTGTGCCACCAGATTTTCTCAGGCCGATACAATTCAAGCATCCGTTTTGCTGCCTCATCTGCAAGTCTGTCGGAGACTTCAAAATTTCCTATATCTCCCAGCATACTGGTATAATGAGTCATAAATCTTGTAAATACACTCTCCATACAATATACGTCATCACTCTCTCCGTTATTTGTGAGATATTCATATAGCAGTCCCATATAATCCATGGCTTTCTCCATGAGCCCTGACTTACCATAATATCCGGCAAGTGATACAATGCAAGCAAGCTCTGTACGTGTAAAATAGATTCTTTTACTCACCTGCTCATTTTTCCTAAGCCCATGGTTTCTGTTATTTATGAAATTGTCAATGTACTTTAACGGAACCGTAAGTTCTATAAGCGTCTTTACCCTGTCTGCAGCATCCTGTGGCGTTAGTTTCCAACGATTGTTTAATATAACCTGCTCTATCCACCCAAGCTCCTGCATATTATATGAATACCCTGGTATATCCTTTTTTAGTTCTTCCATAGCTGCGAGCGCATCGGATAATTCATTCCTTCCTGCAAGCTGGTTGATTTCTTCTTCCCTTTCAAGGGTAATAATATCCGGCACAATAAGCGATGCATACTGATAAGTACATGGCAGATTAAGACGATTATATATAAGTTTCATATTGGCATACTGCAGATTACTTTTATGCTGTTCAGTCTTTTCAATAGTTTTTTCGGCACATATTCCGTCACATAAATCTTTTCTGTTAAATCTTAACAATTCTCGTCTTGCCCTTATAACGTCATTAATACAATAAGCAGTTCCTTCCTGATAAATGTAGAAATCATTCGGCATTGTAAGTGGGACTTCTCTTATTCTGTACTCGTTAAGTATCGCGTCAAGCCACTGCCTTATTCTTCTTTTATCGAACTTCACCTGTTTTTGAAATCCGACATGCCCATCATCCTTTAAAGTTTCACATAGCTTATCTGCAATACATAAGTAAATATTAAAAAGTTCCACTATATAATAAGCCCTCTTTTGTGCTCTTAAAAGGCTTATGGCTTCATCACAGATTTTCTGCATACGCCTGAGTACATTTAAATCCGTCGTATTTTCATTTAATCTGCAATAATAAACCGCCAGTTTGGGAAATATTTTTACTTTCGTTTTGATATCGTAATAATGCGTGTCCAGACAGGCTATCAGTGCATTGATAACCTTCTCTTTATTTCCTGCATCTTTACTATGCCACACGGCTTCCAAATAAAGGTTAAGCTCTCCAATCGACAGCTTATATCTTGAAAGAATACTCTCATCAATTATCCCACCATGGTATGCTTTAGATGTCAATGCGGCCGCCAGCTCATAATAGGGCTCCTCTCCATCGTTACTACACATCCCCTTCACGGTATAATAAAATTGCAGCCTCAGCTTTTCATCCGCTTCATTTTCATCAAGTTTCTGTGCACATATACCATCTATAGCTGCTATGTCTCCGGCAATATATTTTTTCCTGTATTCTTCAACCAGCGCATCCGCACTCATGTATTCTTTCTTTCTGAGCTGACTGATTATCCTTCTCCTGCACTTCCACTCCTCATACTCACCTACCGTGAGCATATTCTCAAACCACTCTCTCGCAAGTCCGAGCCTGTCAATCAGAAAATTCCTCAAAAGATAACCGGGAAATGTTTTCCCGCTCTCTATATTATTCAGAACCTTCACCGAGCAAATACCCCTGACCAGTGTTTCCGCATTGATTTTATTCTTATCTCGGATACTCTTTATAAGATTACCGAAATCATTATCTTTATATTCCATCATCCGGTGCCCTCCTCATGTGTCTATTATAACATTCTTTTTCATCTTTTGCAATGTTATAGCTCCCCAACATCATCCTAATACACAAAAAGGTATCAAATCCTTGACGGACTGATACCTTTTCATCGACACCTATATCCTTGCCGGCAAAAGCTTCATTGATGTTTATTTCCATCACAACCTTTGTAAGAAGCCCGGCAGCAGCTCCGGTATCGCATATGTACACAACTACTTAAAATAATCCATCAGTTCTTTCATGTCAGATGATACCTTCCTTACAGTCTGGGTATCCTCTGAGATTCTGTTAACTGACTCTGCAATCTCCGTAACTCTTGCAGTTACCTCCTCATTGCTGGCAGCATTTTCTTCGCTTATCGCGCTGAGCTCAGATACACTGTTTATAATATCAAGCTTAAGAGCTTCAAGATTTTTTGTTTTGTCCATAACCGTCTGTGCAATAGCAGCATTTTCTTCTATTATACGGTTCAGTATATCGAAGCTTTCCTTTGCATTTCCTATGTCTGTCTGCTCCTGCTCGGCAAGCTCCTTCATTCTGCCTGTCAGGATCACGGATCTGTTGGATTTCTCAAGAATGTTGTCTGCAATATTCTTAATCGAATCTGCCCCCTGACTGCTCTGATCTGCGAGCTGTTTTATTTCTGAGGCAACAACAGCAAAGCCTCTGCCTGCCTGTCCTGCCCTCGCCGCCTCAATCGATGCGTTAAGTGACAACAGATTTGTCTGCGATGTAATATCCGAAATAAGTTCAACCGCTTCATTAATGGAAGCTATTGCCTTATTGGTTTCATTTACCTGTTCTATAAGCTGGGCAATAATGTCCGATGCTGTATGCGAGCTTGTCAGTACAAGGGTCATTGACTCAGATACATTCTGACCCGCCCTATTCATTTTATCCGAATTGTCGTTAAGGGTAACCGCCTCCGAATTGATTGCAGACATATTGTCACCCATTTCGCTGACCTTGGCATTAACAGACTGTACGTTATCAGCAAGCGTTACCGCCGTGGATGACAGGTCATCCATCACCTGTCTTATCTGGTTCGTGCTGGTACTGTTCGTTTCCGCCAGTTCATTTAATGAAGCCATGCTGCTATCAAGAATATCTGCATGTTCGTCCACCTCCGTAACAATCCCTCCGAGCTTGTCCGCTAAGGAGGTAGAGGCATTTATCAGGGTTTTAACCTCTGATATAACCGAGCTGCATTCAGGTCTTCCCGAAAGGTCACCATCAGCCACACGCTCAATATAACCTGATGTTATCATAAGCGGTCTGCGGATTCTGAATGCAAGAACTATCATAATGCCTACAAACAACACAAGCAGTATACCTGATATTATGAACTGGTTCATCAGCGTATCAGCCAATGAATTCTCTACTGCGGATTGTCTTTCTCCCGAAAATGCCATTCCAAGGATCTCTCCATCGTCTGAATATACAGGTGAGTAATACACATAATACTTCTCCCCCTGTATTTCTACTCCCGATGCCTTGTAATCGTTTCCTGCTTTTACCTGCTCCCATATCTCAGGCTCAGCCTTCGTTCCTTCATTTCTCTTTCCGTTTTCATCAATTATGGATGAAATGAATCTTTCATCGCCAATGAACAGTGTCTGTTCAATATCATCAGCCTTGAGTGAATCTATGAACTGATAGCTTATTTCATCTCTTTCCAGAATATCCTCCCTGATATCCCATGTAAAATACTGCTCCACAGATGTAGTGCAGGCCTTCAGACGAAGATATGTGCTGTCAATCAGCTCACTTTTCATTTTACCGGCTGAGTATATGGTAATTGCCATAATTGCAACAGTCAGTGGTATGCAGCCAATCATAAGGATTACCTGCAGATATCCGAGTTTTCCCTTCATTTCAGTGTTCTCCTTCTTCATACTAATTATTTACATACCATTGTATTGGTTGTAGATGTTATGTATTATACCACACCTTTCCCACCGGTGCACCCTTTTTTATGTTCAAAAGCATTATCTGATAAGCTGTATTTATTCAGCATGCTGCCTGCTGAACTTAATAGCTGTGCAGTCTTCATCTCGACACTCTCCCTGTCGACCGCGCAGATATAATTCCGTGGTCTGTTTAAGAGATACAGCCTTACCCCAATAACCGCACCCGCAGCCAGAACAATGACAAAAAGCAGTGCTCTCACACCTTTCAGCTTATTCTGCCTGTGCCTGCTGTCGGTTGCAAGCCGAATGATGTTGTCCTCGGACTGCTTTACAATTGCTGTATACACCTAACTGTGTATAACGTATTATATTTATGCATATCAGCTCCGTTGTCCGAAGTAAGATGTTCTAAGAACTCTGATAAAGGTATTCCATACATTCGCCACTGAAGCAAAGCATACATCCTTGTATGCATTGCTTCTAAAGCAGCATCCGTGCTGCTTTTGGCTAGATATTTAGCAGAGTTCTAAGAACATCTAAGCTTCTCCCAAAAGTCGTGATATGCATAAATATAATACGTTATACACTCATAAATAAGATTATCATGTTTTGACACCCGAATCATGGTATATCTAATATGCAAAAATTAACCCCCTCAGAGGTAGATTATTAAAATATACTACGACAAAAGGCCGTAGATTTAATATCTCTACGACCTTTTAGCAAAGAAAGTGACTATTATTTTCAAAAATTATTGTTCTTTTAAAAGCTCTTCAGCCTCTATCAAATCCGATAAATTACATATGCCGCTCAGCTCCTTTCTCATTTTATGAGTCATTTCAATAGAATAACCGTCCTTGAGTATCGTCTGCTTCTGTCCTGCTGTCGAACATCGGTGATATTTTTTCAAACAATAATTATTTACCCATCTATATTGATGAGTCTATTATCACAGCTTTTTAATTCTCTCCAATGCCTCCACAGTATTCTCATAGGAGCCGAATGCCGTCAGCCTGAAATATCCTTCACCGCTCGGACCGAAGCCTGAACCCGGTGTACCGACGATGTTGACATTCTCAAGAAGATAATCAAAGAAATCCCATGAGCTCATGTTATCAGGTGTCCTAAGCCAGATATAAGGTGCATTCACGCCGCCGAATACCGTGTAGCCTGCTGCTGCAAGACCTTCCTTTATGGTCCTTGCATTCTTCATATAATAAGCAACCTGCTCCTTTAACTCTGCCTTTCCCTCAGCCGAGTACACTGCCTCGCCCGCTCTCTGGACAATATAAGGTGCTCCGTTGTACTTGGTTCCGTGTCTTCTTGCCCAGAGAGAATGCAGCATGACATCACCACACTTTATGTCCTTAGGAATTACGGTAAAGCCGAGACGCACTCCTGTAAATCCGGCGTTCTTTGAGAAGCTTCTCAACTCTATCGCACATTTTCTCGCGCCCTCGCACTCATAGATTGTGTGAGGAACATCATCCTCGGAAATATATGCCTCATAAGCCGCATCGTAGATAATAAGCGCACCGACCTTGTTGGCATAGTCGACCCACACCTGAAGCTGTGCCTTGGTAAGCGTAGTTCCCGTAGGATTGTTAGGATAGCACAGATATATGACATCAGGTGTCTCCTTAGGAAGCTCCGGCACAAAATTATTCTCCGCATTGCAAGGCATGTAAATCACGTCGCTCCAGGTCTGGGAAGCTGCATCATACACTCCCGTTCTTCCTGCCATGACGTTGGAGTCCACATATACAGGGTACACAGGATCACACACAGCAATCTTGTTATCAAGGCTCAATATCTCCTGAATGTTGGCACTGTCGCTCTTTGCTCCGTCGCTTACAAATATCTCGTCGGCAGCTATCTCACAGCCCCTCGCCTTGTAGTCACTTTCCGCAATCACGTTTCTTAAAAATTCATAGCCAAGGTCAGGTGCATAGCCTCTGAAGGTCTTAGCATCCGCCATCTCGTCAACAGCTCCGTGAAGTGCCTTTATGATTGCAGGTGCAAGCGGCTGAGTCACATCACCTATACCGAGACGGATTATTTTTTTATCCGGATGCGCCTCGCTGTATGCCTTTACCTTCTTTCCTATAGTCGAAAAAAGATAGCTTCCCGGTAATTTAAGATAATTGTCATTGAGCTTAAACATATTGTGTCCTCCTAGAATTTTTTGTGATTTTTACCTCATTATGTGATGAATATTTTTTATAAAATCATAAAAGACTTATAAGCGGATAATCCCCGGTAAATACCGTCACGGCAGGACCCGTCATATACACTACATTCTCCTTCTCATCCCACTCGATGAATAAGTCTCCACCGAGAAGATGCACCGTAACCTTTCTGTCACACAGACCGTTCAACATGGTTGCAACGGCAGACGCACAGGCACCTGTTCCGCACGCAAGCGTCTCACCGGTTCCTCTCTCCCACACGCGCATATAGATATTTTTTCTGTCAGCTATTCGGATGAACTCTGTATTCGTGCGCTCCGGAAATACAGGATGGCTCTCAAAGAGCGGTCCTATTTTCTCTATATCCACTGCCTTTTCGTCATCGACATATGTTATTACATGCGGATTTCCCATGGACACACAGCTCACACGGTATGTATTTCCGTCAACCTCAAGCGGTGCATCAAGCACAACAGGCACAGATGTTTTTTCTTTTGTATTCTCCGCTCCGTTTGGAGCAATCCTCCTTGTCGGTTCAAGTGTTGCAGGTACAAGTGCCGGTTCAAATATAGGAGCTCCCATATTCACTCTGACCTCCGTTACCTGTCCACCTAACACTCTGAGGTTGAGATACTTGATTCCTGCTGCCGTCTCAACTGCCACATCAAGCTTGTCCGTCAGCCCGAAATCATACACATACTTTCCGACACAGCGTATTCCGTTACCACACATTGCACTGCGTGAGCCGTCGGCATTATACATTTCCATATAAAAGTCCGCTGCCTTTGACGGCTTGATGAGAATAAGCCCGTCAGAACCTATTCCGAAATGTCTGTCACTCACCGCTCTTGCTATATCGGCAGGTGCTGCAAGCTCCTCCTTGGTGCAGTCAACGTACACATAATCATTTCCAAGTCCCTGCATTTTCGTAAATTTCATAATATTTTCCTCATTTCAATAAAAATATGTTTATCTCACTTTCCCTTTTCTTACATGCTGTCATGTATCTTCCTACACATACAGGCTGAGCACCATTTGGGCGGACTCTATAAGCTTGCTTCCGCTGTCCATCGCACACTTCTGGATATATCTGTGCGCCTCGTCCTCCGTCATGTGATTTCTCTCCATGAGAATTGCCTTTGCTTTGTCAATGATGCCGCGCTCCTCAACATTTCTCTCGGCAGGCTGCATCCGCTTGCGCCTTCTGCGCCTGTATTGAGCCTCAAACATCATGTGAAGCGTATTCACGAAATCAACCGTCTTTACCGGCATGGATATGCTCATTATCTCATCCGGACACTGGGAAAGTACTCTCTCAGAAGCCAACAAAAGAAGCTCAAACTGTGGAGGCAGACTCTCGCTAAGCTCTGAATACAACATATCCGGCAGCTTATAGCCCGAAATCACAATACCTCCGCTTAAGGAATGTGCGTGTTCAAGGGCAAATGCCCCTGTTGTACACACGACATCTACATGAAAGCCGTTTCTGACAAGGAGACTTTTTATACCCTTGCCATCCTCGATTTTGGGAAACACAACAATTATGTTTTCCATACACCAGCCCTCCGGATTAGTACTTATAAAGGTACTGCTTTATTTCCCAGTCTGTTATCTGGGTGGAATAATTTCTCCACTCCTTCTTAATATTGTCAAGATATACCTTTGTTATATGCGGACCAAGTGTGTTTTTAAGATACTCATCCTCCGCAAGTTCAATTCCCGCCTCCATAAGATTCTCAGGCAGACTGCCGATTCCTGCCGCACTTCGTTCTTCATCGGTCATGTCATATATATTTCTGTTTACCGCTTCCGGTATCTGAAGATTTCTCTTTATTCCGTCAAGTCCTGCCGCAAGGCACACGGCAAGAACAAGATATGGATTCGCTGCCGGATCGGGGCTTCTAAGCTCCGCTCTCGTTCCCTCTCCGTAAGAAGCAGGTATACGTATAAGCGGACTTCTGTTTGTCGCAGACCAGGCAATATATACCGGTGCTTCATATCCCGGAACCAGTCTCTTATATGAATTGATAAGCGGATTGGCAATGGCGGTTATGCCCTTCACATGCTCTAATAGGCCTGCAATGAACTGATAAGCCGTTCTGCTGAGCCCCAGCTTATCCTCAGGGTCATAAAAAGCATTCTTTCCATCCTTTGACAGTGACATATTTATGTGCATACCTGAGCCATTTATGCCGTATCTCGGCTTCGGCATAAATGTAGCATACATTCCGTTTCTTTTAGCAATAGTCTTTACAACGAGCTTGAAGGTCATTATGTCGTCCGCAATTTTAAGTCCCTCATCATACTTAAAATCTATTTCATGCTGTGCCGGTGCCGCCTCATGGTGAGATGCCTCGATCACAAAACCCATATCCTCGAGCGTCAGCACCATGTCGCGTCTCGCATTCTCGCCGTAATCATTAGGTCCTAAATCAAAGTATCCCGCCTGCTCGTCGGAATCTGTTGTCGGACGTCCTGCTTCATCCGAAGAGAACAAAAAGAACTCGCACTCCGGTCCCACATTGAATGTATAACCCATATCCGCTGCTTCTTTTAACACCTTTTTTAAAATATATCTCGGATCTCCCTCAAAAGGTGTCCCGTCCGGCTTATATACATCGCAGATAAGTCTCGCAACCTTTCCCTGCTGTGGTCTCCAAGGAAAAATAGTAAAGCTGTCAAGATCCGGATACAGATACATATCCGATTCCTCTATTCTTACAAAGCCGTCTATCGACGCCCCGTCAAACATAATCTTATTATCCAATGCCCTTTTAAGCTGGCTCGATGTGATTGCAACATTCTTGAGTATTCCAAACGCATCCGTGAACTGTAAGCGCACGAACTCGACGTCCTCCTCGGCTACAAGCCTCAGAATATCTTCCTTGCTGTATCTGCTCATTGTTGTACCTCCTATTTATTAAAGATGCTTCGCATTATCATTCTTCAATATTTAATAAGTATACCAAACAGCCTCCCTATTTTCAATGTTTTGTTGCTTCCGCATGATAGCACTTTACTTTGTTAATATGCAAGGCGCAATTTTTTAAGTTCATCCGCTCCATCATTTTCATAATTAATGTCCTATTAAATTTTTATAAAAATATTATTAAAAAAATATGTATTATATGTTGACATTCTCATCAACCGTATTGTATAGTTATATCAAATAAAATACTAAAGAGGAGGTTCATCATGAAGAAGAGAATATCATTGCTTCTTGTGGCAATAGCGGCATGTCTTTCCCTCACAGCCTGCGGCAAGTTCACATGCGACATCTGTGGAGAGGAGAAGTCAGGAAAGAGCTACACAACAGAGCTTTTCGGCGAGAAGATTGTTATGTGCAGTGATTGCCACGACACACTCAATGCACTCGGAAGCTTATTCAACTAAGCGAGCATAAGAATTTCAGGTCTGTCATCCGCGCGATGGCAGACTTTTTTCGTTGACGAATATATTCTTATAATGTATAACTTGAATATATATTACCAAACACAATCAGGAGGAAATATGTCAGAAAAAAGAAATAACAAGCCGACGCACAGCCTGATAGCCATGTTTTTATGTCTGTGCCTTGGCATAACCACACTTGCGGGATGCAGCAGTGCTGCCTCATCGGACGGAACAATCTACCTTGAGAGCACCTCACAGACCGTCGATTCTTCCACGGAAAATATCGAGACGGCTTCCACTGTCGAAACCACGTCCGAACCTGCTTCCGAGAAGACATCCGCTGAGGATACAACCGAGGTTACGGCGACAGTCGCACCCGTCAGCGTCAACCTTATCGCTGTAGGCGATATGCTTTTGCACGGCGGAATACACAACAGCGCCCTGCAGGCTGACGGAAGCTACAATTACGAGCATGTATTTGCACACACAAAGGACAGAATCGCAGCCGCAGACATAGCGGTTGCCAATCAGGAGGTTATACTCGGCGGCGTTGAACTCGGTGTGAGCAGCTACCCGCAGTTCAATTCACCGCAGGACTTTGGCGATGCCTTGGTCGATGCAGGCTTTGACGTGATTCTGCACGCGAGCAACCATACGATGGATAAGGACACCGTCGCTGTTTTAAACACAATTCATTTCTGGAAGGAAAAGCATCCCGACATCACGTTTCTCGGCATCAACGAAAATCAGGAGGAGCGCGACACGATCCGCATCGTCGAGAAGGACGGAATCAAGATTGCGATGCTCAATTACACCTACGGACTTAACGGCTTTTCACTCCCTTCCGACAAGCCTTACCTCGTAAATCTTATGGATGAAGCTCACAAGACCGAGATTGCCGAGGATTTAAAAAAAGCCCGCGAGGAGGCGGACTTCGTCATCGTGTACCCTCACTGGGGAACGGAGTATGTGCTTGAGGCTACCGACGAGCAGAAGCAGTGGGCGCAGTTCTTCGCCGACAACGGTGCCAATCTTATAATAGGAACGCATCCGCACGTCGTTGAGCCTGTCGAGTGGATCACCGCCTCAGACGGCAGACAGACGCTCGTATATTACTCCCTCGGAAATTATATTTCCATACAGTACTATAACTACTCCATGCTGGGCGGCTTCGCCGAGGTGACAATCACAAAGGATTCCTCGGGAACCTACATATCGGACTACGACATGGATTTTCTCGTGACTCACTACACCGCGGGACGCACGGAAATGACGACCTACTTCCTGAGCGACTACACCGACGAGCTTGCAAGCCGTCACGCCATACTCACCGAGCCTTACGCCGGACAGTATGCCGAGAGCTACCGCAATGTGAACCAGTGGTATCCGTTCACGGTCGACGGGCTGTGGAATCTCGCAAGACAGATTTGCCCGCAGTTTGTGGATTAAGAAAACTACATTCATTCACACCAAAAAAGGCATGACCGAAATCATGCCTTTTTTCTATCTGAGCATTCCTGCCGCATCCATAACATCCTCGTTAAAGCATTCTATCTCATAAGGTGTGAGTCCGTACTGCACAAGGTCAAGATTTCGTGCTCTCTGTATGATACCCTCAAGCGTCTCCTTGAAGCTTTTAGACAGTGTCCTGCCACCCCTCGCAAATCTGGATGCAACCGTCACATAATACATTATCTCATCAAACTCATCCTTCCAAATACTGTAATAGCTGCCCTGGTCAACAGCCATATCGTATTCGCTTCCCTGATCCACCCAACTGTAAAATAAATCCATCGCCTCGTATCTTTTTTTGTAAAAATCAACCTTCTCCATTTTTGTACTCCTCAATATTTATTTTTTGTATTTTAACTTACATATCAGCACTCGCACATCACTCATCCGCAATCTGCTTCCCGGTATGGTCCATGTGATACTTTCCGGTATGTATGAGCTCCGCGACAGTCACAAAGCTGTAGCCCTGCTCCTCAAGGTTTGTTATGATGCTGTCGAGCGCGTCCGCCGTGTACTTGGCTCCGTTGTGCATGAGGATTATCGCCCCACTGTCAAGGTTCTTGTGTTGAGTGACCGTCCTCACTATCGAATCCACGCCGTAGTCCTTCCAGTCGAGACTGTCACGGTTAGATATAAAAGTAAAGATTTATTTTGAAAATTAATTTACCGAAATATTACGGTGTTTTAGCGGACAAAAAAGAAAACTGGGACTATTCCCCAGTTTCTTCATCATCAATGTTATTCATTGCATATTCGCAACACTTAACCACAAGTTGATTAAGTGATATATTCTTACTTGTTGCTATCGTGTTCAGTTCTTCCAGTAGTTCAACTGGAAAACGGAGCGTTCTATTTGAATATTCCTGCTTCTTTATGTGGAACTTATCAACAGCCATAATAACACATCCTTTTGCTTGAAATCTATGTGTAATTATAGTTGCAAATTTCACTTAAATATATACATTAAAACAATACGCAAGACCTGTGTGTTAGATTGACTAATATGATTTTTAGAGGTAAAATAGGAGTAGTTTTAATCACTACAATTATACGGAGGTTTTTATGCGAAAGAAAACATTATTGATATTAACGGCAGTTATAACTCTTTCGTTGTCAATGCTTGCTGGTTGTGGCAATCAGCAGGAAGTAAACAATAACATCACAGAACAACCGACAACCACGGAAGCACCAACATCTACACCGACGGAAGCGCCTACGCCAACACCGACCGAACCGCCAACACCAACACCAACGCCGACAGAAACGCCGACACCGACACCAACAGAAACGCCACACGAACACGCTTACACCGAAAGCACAAACAAAGAAGCCACTTGCACAGAAGCAGGGGAGAAAACCTTTACTTGTGATTGTGGCGATACTTACACCGAACAGATAGAAGCAACTGGACACAATTTTGCAGAATATGTTTATAACAATGACGCTACCTACACCGCAGACGGAACAGAAACCGCTACTTGTGTTTGTGGTTTGAACGATACAAGAACCGCAAGCGGTACGAAGTTGGAGTTACCTGCTGAACCTAATTTGTATGGAATGGAATTTAAAGAATTTGGACAAAAAGTACCCCTATATTGTATGGAAGATACAGATGTATATTTTGAGCCATCGTTCCAAGGTCCAGTAATCGGGCATCTTTCAATCAATGACGATTTAAAAGTGACTGGTTGGGCTAACAATTATGAAGCAAACGGAAATGAAAATTATCCTCCGTTTGATAAAACAGAAGTTCCTACTGATATTTATTGGTATCGCATTGATTACAATGGTCAAACGGGATACATTCCTTCAAGTTATGTTTGCAAAAATAAGCGAGATACATCCATTACACTTAACCCACTCTATGCCAACTATCCAACAGTCGGCGGCGGCGGTTCTGGACTTTTCTATCCATACGAAAAGGAATGGCGTTATGTGTACGGTTGTAATAGCAGAAAAACTATCTATCTACATCCACAGCTTTCGTCCGTTGATATTTATGACGGAATTGGTCTAAATGTAATTGCAACCATTACAGATAGTAGCATAAAGTTTGAGCCTACTGGTAATGCATATGCCACATATAGAGATGATGTTGGTTCTTACTACATCTACGAAATCTATTATAATGGCGGTATTGCCTATATGGACAGTTTGAAAGCTATGCGAGAATAAAATGGGAGAACAACTATGAAGAAAAGATTACTAATGATATTAACCCTTACCGTATATGTTCAATAATACAACAAAAGGCAGAACTTTGGTTCTGCCTTTGCTAATATATACGATAAACCCTACCATTACCTCTCTTCGGCAAAGATAGGACGCATATCCCTAAAATTCTCGCCTTGTGCGTTTTCATACATTTTTTGTTCCAATTCTTCTAACTTTTTCTTTTTCGTGCTTATCTGCCTATCCAATGCATACAATTCGTTTTGCTTTTTGTTGATTTCCAAGTCCTGCCCTGCTATTTGTCTGCTATGGTCGGTTATTTCTTCTTGTAGTTTCTTGGTTTTATATTCCAATACAGTTAAATGCTTTTGACTTGCATTTATAACAGTATCATCAATCTCAATTCCGTGGTTTTTTATAATCTGATTCCAAATGAACCTTATCTGTTCTGTAAAGGTTTGCAAGGCATTATTATAGCGGTCTGTTTTGGCGGTTGCCTTTGGTGGTTTTATCCCTAACTTCTTTAATGCCTTATCGGTGCAGATTTTCTTAATACCGTCTTTGTCAACAAAGTCACAAATGAAGCGGATATGTGCATGACTTGTAGTTTCATCGTTATGAATTGCGATATTTAAGATATGGGCGTTTGTTCCATATCGCTTATTAAATTCTTCGTTGAATTGGTGAACACATTCCAAAAGAACCTCTTTTGCAGGGTGGTTGTCCTTGTTCCCTATCTGTAAAATCATTTCTTTTACTTGTGTCTTTTCTCCTTTCATCAAATCATCAATGCTACGGATATAACCATACTGACGGCGTTTTCTGTATTTTTCATTTTGTATCTCCAAACCTTGCGAGTAGTTTTCTTGAAAGTATCTTCTTTCACATTCTTCAAAAGTGATACTGTCATCTAAATATCGGTTAATGTAAAAATTGTCGTTCTGCCTTGTCTGGTCTATATGCGTAGCCTTGTTAAGGTCGAAAGTTCTGTCATTGTGTTTCCCCGTTCCCTTGCCTATGTGTAGTGTTGCTTTCATACTATTATCCCTCCCCTCGATAACAGTATGAAAGACCACCCGACACCTAAGCAGGAAACTGCTCAACACAATAACCCAATACAGATTTTGAGCAGGGCTCAAATTCCTATGGGTAAGGCGTTGCACCCTTAACCCGCTAAGAACAAAAAATGAGGAACTATCTTTCCTCATCTTCTGTTCTTTCTTCCTTGCTTTTCTGCAATAGGTATTCAGTTTCTGCTTTTGCTTTTCTTTCTTCCAAATCTGGACAATCTGCTCCTAACATTTCAAATATTTCATCAAGTGTTTTCTCACTTAATATCATAATCTCACCCCCTTAACAGAAGTATGCAAGATGAAGAACTGACAATCTGAAACTATCCCATTGAGATATAAAGTAGTAAATTACTACCGGTAGTAATTTACTACTTATTCGTACTGGAAAAATTTTTTTTGAAAAAACTTAAAATTCTTCTTACATTTTTTCTAAAACAGTCATATTAAGAGTAGAAAGATAAATTACATAAAACGTTCCTGCTTTGGAATTGTTTTAATCACTGACTTTCTCAGGGGAAGAACACCGCACACGAAAAACAGTACTTTGGTTTCTTTGTTTCCCAGTGTGCACCTTTTTAATAATTGCTAGCAATTAAATATTTATTTTCAACCAGTTATTAAAGATAGACAACTTAATAGCTTACTTTTTTGTGTCTTTTTTTTGGACTTTTATACCTTGAGAGCTCCAAAGAGCACAAGAGCACGCAGAGGAAGAAGAGCCTAGGAGCGTTAAGTAAATGCTTGAGAGATTGAGCACTACAAAAAGCCGATTGCGTTAAACCCGTAAGGGTTTCGCTTGAACCAAGACCAAACTTTTCTTTTTGCTACTTTTTCTTTTAACAAAATAAGATAAACGGAGGTACAGATATGCACGGAATAGAACGAGCAGAAATTGAACAATTAAAACAAATCAACTTGAAAGAATATCTATTGTCTTTTGACAAAGATAATTACAGACAACGAAGTAACGGCACAATCGTAAATAAGAATAAGTCCCATATCGTCATTTATGAGGATCACAGTTATCAATTTAATACAACCGTGAACCCATACCGAGACAACATCGGAACTTTACAAAACTTATACGGTTGGACTTTTATGGAAACAGTAGAGAAGTTAAGGGCGTACAAGAAACGCACCACACCAAAAGAAGAGATACCACACTTTGGGTTATTTGATAATTAGAAAGGCGGTTAATATGAGAACAATAAAAGATTTTGAGAAAATTGCTAAAGATTTTTACAATTCAATAGATGGAAAAATGGGCACTGCATTTCTTGGCGCAGTATTCGATTTTATGGTAAGGCACGAATTTGAACATAACATTTACAACCTTTTATACGAAACCGAAGATGTCCGTATAATGTTTTTTACAGACCATATACTTAACAATAACGGATTTATCTTTATTGAATTTATCGCAGACGGAAGAGCAAAACTTTTAATAGCAAACAAAAATGTATTTATACAAGGCTTATTAAATTTTATTAAAAAAAGAAGATAGCAAAAGCAGGGCAGCCGCCCTGCTTTCTTTATATCTTCCACATAATATTGATTGCTTTAGTATCTTCATCAAGGATAATCTTATCTATAAACTGATTAACGATATATTTCTTTTCATCAGTTGTTAAATCAGCATAGATTATTTCGTCCATCTTCAAATGATTTTCTCCAGTAAAATGTTCAATCTGTAAATCGTCTGCAATATCGTGGTTCATTTGTAATTCTAATTCTAAAGCATTTATTCGTTTTTGAATTTTCTCTATTTCGTTTATGGTTGCTTTTGCGAGTAAATCGGAAGTAGAAGATAATTCTAAAAGTGCGCTTAATCGTTCGGTTAAATCTTCGATTTCCTTATACTTCTTTGCACGGATAGACCGTTTCTTTGCAAAAGTTTTCTTTATATCGTCTAATTGTTTTTGAATTTCAGCACCCACAGTTTCTTGAATATCATAGAAATTAAAGTCCTTGAATTTGTGGTGGCATATATGCAGGCTTCGGTTTGAATAACAATCGAGGTAAGGTCTGCCAGTTGTGGACTTGCTATAAGATTTAATAGCATAGCCACAAGAACATTTTAACTTACCGCCAAGTTCTTGCAGAACCCCCACTTTATTAGAACTGGTTATCTGTTCATTCATTGCCAAGCGGTTCATTACATTTATGTAGGTACTGCTTTCAATAACTGGCTTAAAATTTGTCAAATAGACAGATTGTTCTTTTAAATCAGCGTATGCCCTAACATTTGCGTTGCCTGGTCTTTTACCGACGATATGGCAACTTGTTGCTCCAGTCCATTCGCTTTCATCATTTAGGAATTTAATTCCTTTCAGTTTTAGAAACTTGTAAAGTTTGTTATCTGCTTGAACATATACTGTCGATTGCAATATTTTGGAGATTGACGAACTATCCCAAGAGCCGTTTTTTCGTCTGCTTCTATATCCATTTTCAGATAAGAACTTTCCAACCTTGCCAAGAGACATATTGATTTCTTCATAATATAAGCGGTAAATCAGTTTTACGATTTCCATTTCTTTTTCATCTACAATTAAGGTTGGGGCATTATGTTCATTTCTTCCGCTCTTAAAACCAAATGGAGCAGGCCCACCAGCCCACGAACCTTTGGTAGCGGTGCGGTAGTAGTAGTTATCTTTAACTCTTTGCTGAATGTTCTTTCTTTCCATTTGTGCAAAGGCAATCAATATAGTAAGCATTGCCTCGCCCATTGATGTACTTGTGTCAAAGGTTTCTGACTTACTAACAAAACGGCATTTATGTTTCTCTAATATCTTATACATATCAAAGAAGTCGATAATGTTTCTTGAAAATCTATCTACTTTATAAACAATAACCGTATCTATTTTTCCGTTCTGTATATCGTTCATCAGTTCAGTTAATGCAGGGCGTTCGGTATTCTTACCAGAAAATCCTTTGTCTTGATATACTTTATGGTCTTCGTTTACTGATAAAAACATCTTACATTCATCAATCTGTCCCTCTATCGACAAACTGTCCTTTTTGTCTAATGATTGTCTTGCGTAAATTGCTTTCATTTCGATACCTCTCTATTGTTTTCTTGGTGCGATAATACAATATAATCTTATCTTCCGTTGAAATACCTTTGAAGTGGTTGATAACTTTCATAATTCCTTTTATAATTATCTTAGTTATCATATCTATATTACATCATCTTTACCTTTATGTCTAGTATATCCACGCTCCACTGTATCGTATAATATCCAAGACTGTCGGCGACCTTCACGACCGCATCGTTATAGTCCCCGTATGGCGGACGGAACAGGCACATCTCATAGCCCGTCAGTGCCTTTACCTTGTCGTGAACCTCCATGAGCTCCTGCTTCTTCTGCTCATCCGTGAGCTTAGTCATGAACTTGTGATTCTCGCTGTGATTTCCGAAGGCGTGCCCCGCCTCGATTATCCTCTTCACGTCGTCGGGATAAGTCTCCACCCAGCCTCCCGTAGCAAAAAAGGTGACCTTCACGTTGTGCTTTTCAAGTATATCAAGAATCTTCTGGGTGTCCTCATTGCCCCACGCGGCGTCAAACGTGAGCGCCACCACCTTGTCGTCCCTGTCGACGCAGTATATAGGAAGCT
>UQZF01000037.1 GCA_900545455.1 uncultured Eubacteriales bacterium | reverse complement strand
GTATATTAAGACATCCACAGGCTTTTCAAAGGCGGGAGCAACCTTTGAGGATGTTGAACTCATGGTTAAGAATGTTGACGGAATACTCGTAAAGGCAGCAGGCGGAATCAGTTCTATAGCGGATGCGGAGAAGTTTATTGAGCTTGGTGCGTCGAGACTCGGAACAAGCAGAATCGTTAAGATTGTGAAGGCTGAAAATACAGATAACCAGACTTACTAGGAAAGGGTGTTACAGATGACGGAGGAAGAATATTTACAATTAATCGAGGGCAAACTTGAAAAGGCAATAAAAGGCATTCAGGAGGAAATGAAGCTCAACGATAAGGATATCGCACAGCTTCAGGAACTCTACTGGGAGAACTACAGTGATTTTGACGAGTACGGTTACGAGGAGTACGAGAACCGTCAGCAGATGTTCAATCACGCCAATTTCAGAAGCAGGAATATGAAGACACTGCACATGTACAAGAGGATGCAGGATTCGCCGTATTTTGCGAGAGTTGATTTCCTGTTTGACGGTGAGGATGAGCCGGAGTGCTGCTACATCGGAATCGGTAATTTTGCCGAGGGAAAGGGAAGCATGCCGCTCATATATGACTGGCGTGCACCTATATCGAGCCTTTTCTATGATTATGATGCGGGAAGAGCATCGTATGAAGCTCCGGCGGGAACCGTCGAGGGTGAGATAGTAAAGAAATATCAGTACAAGATAAAAAAAGGTAAGTTAATCTACGCTGTTGAGAGTGACATAAAGATTGACGACGATATTTTAAAGCAGGCTTTGTCGATGAATGCGGATGCAAGGCTCAAAAATATCGTGAGCACGATTCAGAAGGAGCAGAACTCCATAATAAGAAACGAGAAGGACAAAATTCTCATAGTTCAGGGCGGCGCGGGCTCGGGAAAGACCTCGGTCGCGCTTCACAGAATTGCATACCTTCTCTACAGACACCGCAATGACCTCATGGCATCGCAGGTGCTCATACTCTCGCCAAACGATGTGTTCTCCGACTATATATCACATATCCTGCCGGAGCTCGGCGAGGAGAACATAAGCGAGATGACCTTTGACGATTTTGCGGCGAAGGAGCTCTCGGACGTTGCAGCCTGTGAGAGACATTACGATTTCCTCGAGGACGTTCTCGTGCACGAGGAGAGCAAGCCTGAGTATGCAAAGGCGCGTCAGGATAAGCTTGCGGCGCGCTCCTGCAAGGAGTTTGCGGAGGCGATAAATGCCTTTGTGTTCTCGCTCGAGTATGAGCTCATGGATTTTAAGAACATAAAATATAAGAAGCTTGAGAAGGACGCGGGCAGCATCGCAGACCTTTTTTACAACAAGCTTCCCGACATTCCGCTCTTTAAGAGAATGGACGCAGTCCGAGAGTATGTTGTGGATGAGTACACAACGCTTACGGGACATGAACTTGACGATATTGAAGCAGCGATAGTGAAGGATAAGTTTGAGGCACAGTACCGCACGAAGGATATTTTTACACTGTACAACGAGTTTCTTGAGGGCATCGGTGAGGAGCCGATTACCGTAGTCGAGAATGAGAGAAGAAGAGTGGGATATGAGGATGTGTATGCGATGCTCTATCTCAGGTATCTTCTCTGCGGTGTGGGGCAGGGCAGGCAGATTAAGCATCTGATAATCGACGAGATGCAGGATTACTCATATATGCAGTACTGCATTATCGGCTGGGTGTTCAAATGTCCGATGACGATTCTCGGAGACAAGGAGCAGTCGGTCGACTCTGAGAAGTCCGATGTGCTAAATTTCCTTCCGGAGATTCTCGGCAGGGATTCTAAGAGAATCGTTCTCAACAAGAGCTACCGCTCGACGGTTGAGATTACCGATTACGCGGCGGCAATCGCGGGAATCAACGGAATTGACGGAATAGACAGACATGGAAATGCTCCTGAAAAGAACCTTTTTGGCGATGAGAATAAGATGTATGCGGCTGTTGCCGACAGAATAGATGAGGAGTTATCCGCAGGAAAATATGAAACAATCGCTGTTTTGTGCAAAACTCAGGCGGAAGCCGAGTATGTTGGGGATAAGATTCTTGAGAACATCAGGGAGACCGAGGATGACGAGGAGAGCTTCAAGGTGACGGTGCTCAATAAGAACACCGACCGCTTCAAGACGGGAGTTGTCGTTGCACCTTATTATCTGGCTAAGGGCTTAGAGTTCGACAGCGTTCACATCGTGAACGCTGACAGCACACATTATTATTCTGATTACCACAAGCAGTTGTTGTATATCGGTGCCACAAGAGCACTGCATTCTCTTGATTTCTACGGTGTCGGTGAGGCGTGCAGGCTGCTCCCATAAGGGAGCTTTACACTGGACGGTCTATTCCGTCCAGACTATCTCCTTGCCGTAGAACATCGCGAGGTGTGCGTTGTGCCAATCGCCCGGATCGTCGGTGATGTCCGAGTGGAATATCGGCTCGGGACACTTAGTCAGTGCAGGAACGACTACATGGAGCTCGTCGGTGTTTCTCAAATAATCATCGCGGGCAGTGAGCTCTGCATCGTAGGTCTCTGCATCGCCGTTGATGAGCGAGAGCGTTGCGGAAGCTGACAGCGGAAGCTTGGTAAATCCGGCGTTGCCGCTCTGGTACTCGGTCTCGCCGACTTCAATGCTGCCGATGCAGGCAATGATAAACGAACAGATACAGATGGCAAGTGCAATGTAAATGCGCCTGCCGTCTTTTTTTATTCTGCCGAAAAAGTCCGTGACGCTCCTCATAATATCCGACTCGCCGTATTTTTTTGCAATCCACCCGAGAAAATACATCAGGTTAAAACCTATGAAGGAGTACGCCGCAAAAAATATAATGTTCATCATTCTGTAAGGCATTCGGAGTCCCTGTGCATAGAACACCGGCGTTCCCATGGAGCAGTAGAGCCCGAAGGTGAACACGAGCACGAGGAGCGGGTATCTGTAGCTGAAGCTCGTCCTCCTTGCAATCGCATAGAACACGGGTATCATACATATAAAAAATACAAGGCACGGCGCGTTTAAAACTTTGGCGACGCTGTAGCCGCCGAACGCGAACGTGTAGACAAAGGTCTTTACAAGACTTGTGCTTCCGCCGACCGATGCCTGCCTTATGGCATTTCCGGGAGCCGCCATGCTTATGAAAAGTCCCGCCATCGCGGCAAGCGCAATAATGACGTAGGCGGACACATGGTAACCGCGGATAACGGTATTTTTCTTTAAAATGACACAGTATATTGCGGCTCCTGCCGTCAACGCGAGGATAATGCACATGAACAGCGCGGTTGCATAGTTGCTGCCGCCTATCAAAAAGGCGAGTACACAGGAAACTACGGTGAGCGCTGCCGCAGCCGGGGCGTGGCAGGTTCTAAGCCTGATGAGGAGCGCGAACAACAGCAGCATAAGGCTGTAGAAAAACGTGTAGTATATCGAGCCGTTGTACCAGTAGAAGGAGTCGCTCGGCGTGGCGGTGAGCTGCATCATGACAAAGGTGATTGCGAGAGCAATTATTCCTGAGCGATAACCGTCGGAGCGAAATACCTTTTTAAACACCGTGTAAAAGAAATAGAGCGAGCACGCCGCAAACGAGGTTATGAGGATGAGTGGTGCGATAAAGTAGTACTGCTCGCCGAATATCCCGGGCTGCAGCCTCATAAGAAAGATTGCCGAGAAGTTGCCCTGCCAGTCCTTGTATGTACGCTGCATCTCCTCGAACGAGCGCGAGATTACCGCGCCGACGGAGTGCGTGTCGTTCCACACCTTGACCGTGGACGCGCCGTAGTAGTAGTCATCGACACTCGGATGCGCGTAAAAGCCGATGATGTAGAGCGGGATGAGCGATATTATAAAGAAAGCAAGCATTATAAAAAATACGTTGCGCGATGTGCGTGATTTCATGGGGAACCTCTTTTCATTTTTGTGGAAATTTTGAATTTTAAAGAACAGCCGATAAGCGCCAACGGATACAAAGCACCCGGCTTGCAATATAGCAAAATCGTACAACTGTCTACTTCAAAATCCTGTATATTAAAATTTTATGAAAATTACAAACAAATGTTATTTTATCATGTTATTAATAAGAGCACAAGTAAAGCCATGTCAGGGAGGCAAAATAATAAAGCCATGACAGCCTGCGATTTAACGATAGTTTAAGCAGGGTGCCATGACTTTATATGTTAAAAATATTCTGTTTAGTGTGGCTTAACAGGTGCTACGCACTCATTTTTGCGTACATCTTCTTGGCAACGAGGATAAGCACAATCGCTGCAACCGCGAGGCACGCGGAGCCCACGAAGCCGTAGGTGTACACGCCTGTAGAGTCGTAGAAGCTTGCACTTATCTTTGGGCCGATGAAGGCGCCGATGCCGTAGCCGATGCCGTAGCCGATAAAGATTAGACCGTAGTTGCTGTTGTAGTACTTAGAGCCGAATATCATACGAACCATCGGTGCGAACACAACGAGAAGTCCACCGAAGGAGAAGCCGACAAGCACTACGCAGAGGATGAAGAACGGAAGTGACTTAGCCTGTGTGAGCATGAGCATTGAGGCTCCGTTGATCACCATGAGAAGCAGAAGGCTGTTCCAGCCCTTGAGATTGTCATATATAAAGCCGAAGCCGATACGTCCGCACATATTTGCGAGTGTCATGATGGACACACAGAGGGCGGCGGTCATAGCACTTTGTCCGATCTGACGCTGTGCGATAGGACTCATGATGAAAGGACCGCAGGAAGCACCTGCCTGTACGAGTCCCGAGATGGAGCCTGAACGGTCAGGGAACCATTTGAGGGCTGTAGGGAGACATGCAGGGTAAATGAGACCACCGCCTGCGCCTGCAAGCAAACCGTAGAAAATGTAGAGCTGCGGGATGCTGCTTGCAAAGCCTGTTAAGAACCAGCCGCCTGCGAAGAGTGCAAGTCCTAGGTAGATTGTAATTCTCGGGCTTAATTTCTGCGCGAGCGAGCCGCCTAAGAAGCCGACGGCACAGTATGTAAACATGTAAATTGTGTATGCAAGAGCGAAGTCACTGTCGCTCCAGCCGAACTTTGTTGTGAGCGGGATACAGAAGAGGCTGAAATAAGCAGTCGCAGATGTAAAAAGACTCTGAATCCACACTCCGGCGAACACGCGCCATCTTGTTGCTTTTGTAATCTTCATAGTTTTCTCCAATCCGAGAGCATTTTTTCGCTAAAGACTCTCTGTTATCTGTTAAGAGTTCCGAGGTCGAGTGCGACGTCACGTCCGTTGAACTTTCCTGCCGCACGGCTTGTGCCGAGCCAGTAAACCATGTCCGAAATATCCTCAACATCGAGGAAAGGAACTCCGGCATACATTTCTTTGTAGTCCTTGAAGTTCTTTCCGGTGAGCTCGTTGATGAATTCGACGTACTCCTGAGTCTCGCACATAGGAGTCTTTACCTTGGTAGGGCAGAGAGCATTCACGACGATACCCTTTGAGCCGACCTCCTTGGCAAGTGTCTTTGTAAGACCGAGAACGCCCCACTTAGCCATGCAGTATGTTGCAAGCTTAGGTGTTCCGTAAAGACCGCTCGTGGATGAAATGTTGATGATTCGTCCAAAGCCCTGCTTTAACATGTACTGAACGGCGTACTTGTCTGTTCTCCATGTGCCCTCAAGGTCGATGCTTAAAACCTTCTCGACCTGCTCGTCCGTGAGCTCCCATGTGTAGCCGAAGTTGATGACACCGGCGTTGGCGATGACAACGTCGAGACGTCCGAACTTCTCCCAAGCCGTGGCAAAAAGTTTTTCCATGTCAGGTGTGCTTGTGATGTTGGCTTTCATGGCGAGAACCTCTGCGCCCATGTCATTGAGAGTCTTGATTGTCTCCTTAAAACGTGAGTCCTCAGGGTCAAGCATATCTGCCAGCACGACATCAAAGCCGTTCTCCGCATACTTGATGGCATGTGCACGTCCCTGTCCCATTGCGCCTCCGGTGATTAAAACTACCTTTCTTGCTTCGTTCTCCATAATAAGTACCTTCCTTTCTCTTGATTGATTTTGAATTGATAACTTTTTAACAATCTAAGGATATTATAATCTCTAAAAGTACTTTAAGGTCAAGAGGGTAGTGATAATTTTTTAACAAAAATTGGAGAGAGCTTCTATTGAATCGGAAGCCATACGATATGCCGATTGTGGTACTCGCTTTCGGAGCGTGTCATACACACAACCTGTGTGATTATGTCTCCTTTGAGTTGAAGTCCGTTGTTTTTCATGTACTCAAGTGCGGGCTGTATGCGCTCGAGTGAGAGATAGCACCCCGAGTCCGACGGGATGCAGGTGTGCACGCACATTCTCGGCGCATGGTATTGAACATAGCCTCCGGCTGAGATGTTCAAAAATGCCGCGTATTCCTCGTTGAGCCCCATGCCGAACTCAAAGCCCTCCTGCCCGTTAATCACATTATCATAAGGAAAGCGGGCGCATGAGTATATAAAAGGTGTGAGCTGCGTCCATTTTTCTATGAGCTCGAGGGCTTCGGGGGACTTATAGAGTGTGTAATCCTCCTGTGTGTTCATCCTGAAAATGCCGGGACTCCGCTCAATGCGGAATTTTCCTACGCTGTCGGCGGCGTCGGAGAGCATTGCGCGGTTTTGGCGGATGCAGTTGAGACGGTTCATCTGCAGAAGAATCTCCTGCTCGATAGCCTCCTCCTTGTCGCCGAGCCCGTCCGATATATCCTTCAAATCGTCGTTGTGAAAAAGCTTCACAATCTCCTTCAGGGTATAGCCGTAGCTCTGGTAGTGCTTTGCCTGCAAAAGCATGTGCAGATCCCATGCGTTGTAATATCTGTACCCCGTTTCGGAGTCGCGTCTGGGCTTAATGACATTCTTGGACTCATAGTAGCGGAGAGTCTCCGATGAGATGCCCAGAAGCTTTGATATTGTACCTATGTTGTAATCCTTATACATTAAAAACACCTCCATACTCTAAAGGTACTTTAAAGTATGGAGGTGGTCAAGGGGTATTTTTTATACTCCGTTGTTACGGTCAGTGTTATTGTTACTGTTGTTGTTCATGTCAGGCGGTGTCATATTCCCATTGCCGTCAGGTCTCTGACCGCCCATGCCACCATTGTTACCGTTCATATCGGGAGGAGTCATGTCGCTGTTGTCGCCACTCATGTCGGGAGGAGTCATGTCGCTGTTGTCGCCGCTCATGTCGGGAGGAGTCATGTCGCCGTTGTCGCCGCCGTTGCCGTCAGGACGTCCGCCGCCCATTCCGCCACCGCCTGGAAAGCCGCCCATTCCCATGCCGCTTCCGTATACAAGGCTGTCCATAGTTATCGTTGTCTCGTAATCTCCTGCTTTGATGGTGTAGGTGCCGCCCTCCTTGATGTCAGGTGTGCTTATGACAGCGCTGCTGTAGGTCTTGTCTGACTGCCATGAGATAAGCTCGTTGCCCGATTCGTCGAGGAGACTGATTGTCGTTCCAGCCGACTGTGTGGTGAAGGTCACGAGGATTGTTCCCTGTGTTGAGTCGGAGCCCATATTCTGAGCCATTCCCGAAGCGCCTGCCGCGATGAGGATACCGCCCGTGATGGAGCTCTCGCCGTCGTAGTCGAGCGCGCCGTCCGCATTTGACTCGGAACCTGACACATAAACTTCACCGCCCGTTATATACAGGTTTCCGTTGGAATCGATTCCGTCGCCGTCGGCGTCCACATTGATGATACCGCCGTTTATATAGATGTTGGCATCTGAGTCTGCGGAAAATTTATCCCCGCCGAAGAAGCCGCCAAAACCACTCGAGTCGCTGCCGCCTGCGGCATTGATGCCGTCATCGGAGGCATTTATGCTTATCTCACCGTCGTTTATAGTTACGGTAAGACCTTCAAGACCTTCGTAGCAGTCATTGATTGTGATATATCCATTGTTTACCACGAGGTCGTTGTCGGCGTGAAATCCGTCATCGCCCGTCGTCACGGTAAATGTACCGCCGTTGATTGTCATGTCCGAGTTGGTGTGCACGGCGTCGTCGAGAGTGTCAATCACAAATGTACCGCCGTTCACGGTGAGATTGCCTGACGCCTTGAGTCCCTTCGTGCTCGCATCGCTGTCGTCGCTGTCGGTCGTGATGTCAAAGCTTCCGTTCTCAACAATGAGATAACCACTGGCATCCATGCCGCCGCCCTCTGCGTTTAAGTTGAAGGTTCCGCCTGCGATATATATAAATCCGCGCTCCTCGTCGTCCTCGTTGTCGGCGTGAAGAGCATCCTTGCCCGACACAATGTTAAATGTTCCGTCGGCGATTCTTATGCTGTCCTTGCCCGAAAGACCGTGGCTTGCGGAGTTAATGTTGTAGGTTCCGCTTGTGATCACGAGGTCATCCTTTGACACGATGCCGTGACCTGCCGCTGCATTGATATTGAGTGTGCCGTTTCCGTTAAGTGTGAGGTCCGACTTGGAAAAAATAACCGAGTCGATGTTGTTGTCGTCGATTGCGACGTACTCACCGCCGTTGGAGAGTGTGTTCTCCGAGCCCGCCGCGAGAGTTACGAACACCTTATCCGCGCTGCATACATATATTGCGGCGGAGGTGCTGCTGGTGATGTCCACATCGTCGAGCACAAGCTGTATCTTTGTGCTGTCGTCGGCGTTCACGATTATCATGCCGTCCGTCAGAGTTCCCGAGAGGATGTAGGTTCCTTCCTCGGTAATTGTGACGGTTGAACCGTTTATTGTGACAGAGTCGGAGCTGCTCGTTATACTGTCGCCGTTAAGCGTGAGCTTGACGCTCGTGCTCTCGTCGTAGCCGACCTCCTTGTCGCGGTTAGTGAACATATCCGATGAATCGACGGTCGTTGTCGAGGATGATGTTGAGCTTGTCTTTGACGCGCCGGTTGTGCTTGCCGCGGTTGTGCTCTCGGTGGAGCCTCCCGTCGCATCCGTCGAGCTGCTTTGGTTGCTTGCGCAGCCCGTAAAAAGTAACGCCGTTATGAGCGTGGCTGATAAAACTTTCTTTATATTAATCATGATGAAATCTCCTTTCCTTTTTTACATCATCTTGGCAATTGCGAAACGCAATTTTGACGATAAACAGTTGTGCAAATTTAACAAATTCGCAAGCAGGTACTTTACAGCCGTCGGTGTTTGACAGCCGTATTTTGGCTGTCTATGCACCGCTACGTGATGTAATGTAGCGAAAGCGTGCCTGCGGTGAATTGTTAAATTTGTACAACGTTCGCTTTCAAATATATAGTTTCGCAATTACTTATTTACATCATCATTCCCGTATTGTCCTGCTTCGATACCGTAATCTCAAGGTTTCCGTTTCTGCAGCGGAGCTTGTTGATCATTTCCTTTAAGGATGCGTTCCTTGCGAGTGTGATGTTGTATGTAAGCCTGAACATGCTTCCCATGTTGGTTGTCTTTACCTGAGTGAGATCGTACGCTGACAGATAATCCTTGAAAATTTCGTCGAATACTTCGTCGTAGTCCAAATCCTCGGGAATTGTGATGTGAAGTGTCCTGTAAAGGTCGCCCTTGTTGCTGCTTCTGCGCTCAAACTCGGTGTAGATAATAAATATTACCGCCATTATTACGCTGAAAAGAACCGCGTAGCCGAGGTAGCCCATTCCCGTGATAAGTCCGGCTGCCATCGCGAGGAATATTGCGCCGATTTCTTTTGCTGTTCCCGGAGCGGAACGGAAGCGTACAAGCGAGAAGGCTCCGGCTACGGCTACACCCGCGCCGACATTGCCGTTAACCATCATTATAACCATGCAGACCGTTGCAGGCAACAGTGCAAGTGTGACAACGAAGCCCTTGGAGCATCTTGTGCGGAACATGTACATTCCTGCAAAAATAAGTCCGATTATGAGTGCCGTGCCGATGCAGAGCAGAAAGTCTGACATTGAAATTACGTTTGTTAAGTCTGAATCAAAAATTCCTTTAAATAAATTAAGCATAATAAATCTCTCCCAAATTCTTGTTAATGTGCATCATGTCCTTGTAGGCTGCGCCGTACTTGGAAAATGACGTCTTATATATTTTCTGTGACGTGAGGAAATCGGTCATCCACAGCGGTATGCCGCCCGGCGTCTTGATTTCCATGAGTATCTGATTTTTACCGATTATCGGAGCTCCGTATACCGCACTCGTGAGCGACACGTCCTCGTCCCTGTAGAGGATGTTCTCATCGAACGTCACGCGGAAGTCGCTTCCGTCGGTTGAGTAGAACGCCTCACGCTCGTAGCTTAAAAATACGGCAGGCCGCAGCGTCTTGTAGTAATTACAGAAATAATTTATCTCATCTGCAATCTGCGACTGCACCGGAAGGTCGTGGTGCATCACCAGCGCATCCATTGTGGCATCAAGCGGAAGGACGAGCCTCCTCTTGTACACGACTGACCTGTATTTTTTCTTGAGCTCCACGAAAACATTGTCGCTTCCGCTCACATGGCTGTAGCTCCTGACTCTGAGCTTCTCCTTGTAGGGAGGTCCCTCGATGGAGCGGCGCACAAGCCTGTAGTTGTTGGTGTCAAAGTAGATGTTTCTTATTGTTGTGTGTCCGTATTTATCCAGCGCCATGTGCCCCTCCATTATTTTAAGCAGAAGGTCGCGCTGCTCTCTGGTCATGAGATATTTCAGTTCGTATCGTTTGAAAACGGTCTGTACTGCCATAGTAAACCTCCATTCCGCAGACGCTTAATGCGTCCCGACATCTCTTTGTTTTCTTTGTATGAGATGAGTTTAAGGCGCGAACCCTAAATCAACTTAAAATTATTTAAAGTTTTTGTAAAATGCGGAATTTTCTTTTTGAGGGGATAGCTGTAACACAGGTTCTATTTCACTAAGTGTGTAATGGTTATGTTTGTGCATATCACTCCGTTGTACGAGGCTAAGATGTCCTAAGAACTTCGGCGGAAAAATCCAACCCTCTCCCAAAAGTCGCGCTATGCACAAACATAAGCATTACACACGCCAAGGAATATGAGTCCGTTTTATCATCAACATGGCTCAATAACAAAATCCGCATGCAAATGAGACTTGCAGGGAGGAAACTTTAAGATTATTATATTTGTGTATGTAATTGTAAAATCAGAAAACAGAACAGAGCAGTTGCGGGATTTTACTATATTGCAAGCTTGGTACTTTGCAGCCGTCGGCATTTAACAGCCGTATTTGGGCTGTTTATGTGCCGTTACGAGCTGCAACGTAGCGAGAGCGTGCCAAGCGGTAATATAGTAAAATCCCACAACGTCATGTCTGCTTAATAGGAGGACAAATATGAGACTTCTTCTCGCAGAGGACGAAAAATCGCTCTCAAGGGCGGTCAAGGCGATTCTCGAAAAGAACAACTTTTCCGTGGACGCGGTGTATGACGGCGTAGAGGCGCTCGAGTACCTTGAGACGGGCAATTATGACGGAGTGATTATGGATGTGATGATGCCGAGGATGGACGGAATAACGGCGTTAAAGAAGCTGCGCGCGTCGGGCAACATGGTTCCGGTGCTGGTTTTGACGGCAAAGTCGGAGATTGACGATAAGGTGGAGGGTTTAGACAGCGGTGCGAACGACTACCTCACCAAGCCCTTTGACACGAAGGAGCTGCTCGCGCGCATAAGGGCGATGACGAGGAGTGCGAACGCCAACGTGCACGCGGATTCGTCGATGCGCGTCGGCAACATAACGCTCAACACGGCGAGCTATGAACTTTCCTCGCCGTCGGGCTCGTATAAGCTTGCCAACAAGGAATATCAGATGATGGAAATGATGATGGCGAATCCGAAGCAGCTCATATCGACCGAGCATTTCATGGAAAAGATTTGGGGGTATGACAGCGAGGCGGAGATAAACGTCGTGTGGGTGTACATATCATACCTTAGAAAGAAGCTCGATGCGCTCGGCGCGGACATCCAGATAAAGGCGACTAGAAACGCCGGGTACTCGCTCGAGGAGAAAAAATGACCACGTTAAAATTTGACGGAGGATTCGCATGATAGGTAAATTGAGAAAAAAGCTCGTCGCCGTGGCGATGTTGTCCCTGTTCATTGTTCTTTTCATTATAATGGGAGCAGTGAACATACTTAACTACACGCGGATGGTGGATGACGCGGAGCGGACAATTAAGATTTTGAAAGAGAACAAGGGAACTTTTCCTAAGCCGAATGACGGACCGTGGCATGACATGGATATGGTCAAGGGAATGTCGCCCGAGACGCCTTACGAGACGCGATACTTTTCGGTGCTTATGGACGGCGACGGCAATGTGGTCACGGTTGACACGGGCAAGATTGCGGGAACCGACACGGACGAGGCTGTCGACTATACAAAGAAGGTGCTCGAAAAAGGCAGAAGCTCGGGATTTACGGGGCAGTACAGATACGCGGTGCAGAGCACGGACGACGGACAGCTCGTCATATTTTTGTACTGCGGAAGGTCGCTCTCTAACTTCCGTTCGTTGCTCCTTATAAGCGTCGGAATATCGTTTGTGGGAATGTTCGCGGTGCTTCTGCTTTTAATCTTTTTCTCGGGAAGAATCGTAAAGCCCGTGAGTGAGAGCTATGAGAAGCAGAAGCGTTTTATAACGGATGCGGGACATGAGATAAAGACGCCGCTCACAATTATCGACGCGGACGCGGAGCTTGTGAGCTTAGACTGCGGCGAGAACGAGTGGCTCGAGGACATTAAAAAACAGACAAAGAGGCTCACGGCGCTGACAAATGACCTCATTTTTCTTGCAAAGATGGAGGAGGGACAGAAAAATTCGGTGAAGATTGAGTTCCCTCTGTCAGATGTCGTGGAGGAGACGGCGGATTCGTTCAGGGCGCGTGCTGTGAACGAGGGCAAGAAGCTTGAGATAGGTATACAGGAGGGGATAACGTACTGCGGCGATGAGAAGGCGGTGCGCCAGCTTGTGTCAATACTCGTCGACAACGCGGTGAAGTACTCGGATGGTGCAAAGGGCATAAGAGTAAGCCTTGAGAGCGTCGGAGGAACAGCCAAGGGCTCTAAGACCTTTAAACTGCAGGTTTACAATAGCTGTGAGCACATAGAGCAGGAGAGCGTTAAGCACCTGTTTGACAGATTTTACAGGGCGGAGCAGTCGCACAACTCGCAGACGGGCGGATACGGAATAGGGCTTTCGGTCGCAAAGGCAGTTGTGGAGGCTCACAAGGGAAAGATAACGGCGGACAGCACCGACGGAAAATCGCTCAGAATAACCGTTATAATGTAGAAAAAGCACATGATACATCGTAGTTTATTGATGTACCATGTGCTTTTCTATTTTTGTAAGTATAAAAAATTAATTGTTAAGTCTTAACATCTCCGTGTAAGCTAACAGGAACGGACCAACGCCCTTGGCATCATCCTTCACAATCGGCTCTGACATATAGTAGTCGAAGGTGCCTGAGCGCATCTGCTTGCCGCCGAGACCTGCCACGAGGCAGATACCGCCGAGGTGCATCTCACCGTTCTCATCGGAGGAGAGGTACTTGCCGCATACTCCGTTGAATGCCTTGATGCCGTACTCGCGGTAGCCCTCAGGGAGGAATCCAAGGCGGACACCCTTTAAGAGCGCGTAAGCCATGATGGAGCTTCCGCTCGTCTCAAGGTAGTTAGGCTCAAGCTTGCCGTAGTTGACAACCTGGTACCACATACCGCTCTCATCCTGATATTTGAGCATCGCGTCCATGAGCTCTCTGAAGGTTGTCTTGAGAAGCTCAGTGCCATCACAATCATCAGCTTTGTCGATGGTATCAAGAAGAGCCATTGAGTACCAGCCGAGTGCACGAAGCCAGAAGTTCTGTGAGAGACCGGTAACAGGATCACACCAGAACATCTCGCGTGAGTGGTCGTAGGCATGCTTGTAAAGACCTGTAACAGGGTCTTTCATGTTCTTGATTACGTTCTTAAACTGAAGGAATATATCATCATAGTTCTTCTTGTCGTTGAAGCGTGTCTCGTATTCCATGTAGAAAGGCTGACACATATACAGACCATCAAGCCATACCTGATTAGGGTAAATGTTCTTGTGCCAGAAGCTGCCCTCAGCGGTGCGAGGCATGAGCTTAATCTGACTGTAGATAAGGTCGATAGCCTTGCGGTACTTCTCCTTACCTGTGAGATCGTAGAGCTCAAAGAGAGTCTTTCCGGCATTCACGTTGTCGATGTTGAGCTCGGATACGTCGTAGCCGTCAATCGTTCCGTCGTCATGTACGCGGTAGTCGATGAAGGCGTCGGCAAAATCAAAATACTCCTGCTTCCTGGTGATCGAGTACATCTCAAGAAGTGCCTTGATCATACAACCGTCAATGTAATTCCATGTGGACTTGAGTCCCTGCATAATTTTTTCTATATTCCAGATAGGCTTGTCAGGGGTGCTCTTTGTGAGCAGCTCTTCGATATACCTGTCGATAACGCTGTAATCCATAATCTGTCCTCCAAATTTTAGCCATTCTTTTTAGTGTTACAAGTATTATATAGGAAAAAAAGTAGCATTACAATGAGTAATAATACTCATTATATCAAAAGCTTTGATTTCTCCTTGTTCTTGTCGATTATGCGGTTGAGCTTGCGGAACGGGATTGCGCCCACAAGTCCGATGAATAGCGATACAAGGATATATATTGAAAGCTTTGCAATATATGTCCAGTAGTCATTTTCATATAATCCGGCAATCGCTTCCTTCATCGCATTCATTCCAAACTGGAACGGGAGGTATGCGTATATCTTGTGGAATACCTCAGGAAGTGTTTCGATAGGGAAGGTACAGCCGGCACCCGCAACCTGCACAACCATTACAATTACGGCAAGTGCCTCACCGATGACGCCGAGAGCGACAGTAAGTGAGTAGATAAAAAGTGTAAATACGAAGCTGCACATTGCACCCGCGAACCAGAACATGACAGGGTGTTCACATTGTATGCCTATAAAGTGAAGGTCACCGAGTATGGTAATAAGTGTCTGGAGCTGACCTACAAGGAAGAAGAGTATGTATCTTCCAAAGTAGGCATGGCGAGGACATATCCCCGGTGTTCCCGGTATAGGGTGAACCTTGACATGCACGATAGCTACAAGGATGAGTGCTCCAACCCAGAGGGCAAGTACCGTGTAGAAAGGTGCCATAGCAGACCCGTAGTTCTCGATAGGGTATACTCTCACGGTGTCAAGTGATACAGGTTCGGATGCAAATTCTCCGAGGAGTTCCGGGTTGGTATCCATTATCTCTATAAGCTTGTTGTAATTCTCATTGTCTGCAAGCTCGGACATGTTGGTTGTGAGAGTGTCGATATAGTCTGCAAGCTCGGTTGCAAGCTGAAGTGTCGTATCTAAGTTGGTATTGCCTTCTGTAAGTGTATCAGAGTAGTTGGTAAGTACTCTGTCCGTGCTGTTCAGGTTGAGGTTAAAGCCGGAGAGGGCATTTACCGTTGTGTTGAGTGCTGACTGAGCACTTGTTATGGTTGAGCTGAGCTGTGGCTTAACAGAGTTGGTGTAAGTGTTTCTCAGCGTGTCAATATCGTTTGAGCAGCGGTCAATCTCTGCCTGTATTTTCTCTATAAGAGCGTCCGTGTTGTAAACCGCAACTGCGGAAGTCTGTCCGACACGGTCGGTATCATCTTTGAGGGTATCAAACTGATTTCTTATGGTCTCAATCTGCTTGTTGATTTCCTCGTCGCCCTTTGACTCAACGCCCGAGACAGAGCTGTTGAATATTTCCTTGGCGTAAGGTATCATCGTGGACACGGAATTAATTCCGTTTAACACAACCTTTGATGCGGTCTGTGCGGAAGAGAGGTCACTGTTTACCACGTTGGATATCATGGTCAGGGTGCTGTCTATCATGTCAAGACTTGACAGCATCATGTCGGACACGGTGTTGACAGTCGAGCTTGCGTTGTTGACCATTGACTGCATTCCGCTTAACGATGCCTTACTGCTGTCAAGCACGGTGCTCAGGCTTGGAAGCATGAGCTGTGTCGTTGAGATTATGTTCTGAGCCGAGTCCATTATTCCCTTAAAAGAGGAGAGAATATTGATGTAGTTGTCCATTTCGGCGGACAGCTCGGTGAGCTTTTCCGTCATGGTGTCGGCGAGACTTGTGCCGTCCGAGTCGGTTGCGGATATGACATTTCCGGCTTTCATGGCTGACTCGGCAAGAGTGCTTATGAATGTCGCGTTGACCTGCTGTCTTACAGCCTTCTGAGCTTTCTGAGTAATCTTAGGAGCGATGGCGTTCTTTTTGCCGTTCTCATAATAGATAATCTGAGGATGCTCTAAGTCTCCGCCGAGGAAGCTTATCATGTCCTCGGAGAAGGTAGAAGGGATTACGAGTGCGGCATAGTAGTCGCCCGCCTTAACTCCCTCGATTGTGGAGGCTGCGTCATCGGTGAATACCCAGCCGATGGTGTTGTTCGACTCGAGAGCCTCGACAACGGTTGTTCCTATGTTGATTTCAAGACCTGAGATTTCGGCACCCGCATCCTCGGACACGACGGCAACCTTGATGTTACCCGTCGAGCTCGGACCGTAAGGATCCCAGTTGGAAAAAATGTTAAACCATGCGTACAATGCCGGAAGTATGGAAAGACCGAGAATGATGACCACGGCGATAACATTGGTGGATATTTTTTTCATATCGTTGGTAAAGATTTTAAGTATCTTATTCATTGAAAATATCCTCCTTTGCTTTCTTCTTGTCCTTCTTTTTGTCTTTCTTGCTCTTTTTCCTGTTTTTATCTTTCTTCTTATTTTTTTTCTTTTTCTTTTTGTCCTTGTGCTTTTTGCCGGACTTCTTTTTCTTTTTATCCTTTTTTACCTTGTCGGAGCCGTCAGCGAGAGACTCATGTTCCTCGTCGAGGCTTTCCTTTACGATGTCGGTGTCAATCTCAGGGACAAAGCCTTCGGCTTCCTCATCGTCCTCATCGGATATAGCGACGGATGCCTTCGCGGAGGCGATTATGTCGCGCGCCTCGGCTTTTACGCTTGCGATTCGGTCGTTTACGTCGTTCAAGCCCGATTCAAGAAGCGGAACAGGCTCGGCATCGTTACCGGTGATTGCGTTTACACGGTGCTGCAGATTGTAGTCGCCGTACTCGACGACAATAAGATAAGCGGATATGGCGAACAGGGATACAATCCACAGTATGAGCCATATAACCTTGTTGCTCTCGGTAATGAACATCAATGATAAAAATATCATGGGTATGATAATCACACACAGGAGCCCGATTCGTATTCTTTTCAGGTTTTGTCTGTGAAGATTATACTGAAAATCAACCAGCTCGTCATATATGTCGGGGCTGTTCTGTTTAACCTTCTTCAATTTTGACATAGAGTTTTCTCCTTATATAATGGGTTGTGTTTACATCATTCCTGTGTCTTCCATGCGCTCCTCGACGAAGCGGTTAATCTTCATGAAAGGAATGCGGATGACAAGTCCGATTACGAGTGCGGCAACAACGAACAGCATGAGCTGAGCGAGGTTGGTGAGGTATGCGGTTCCGTACATTCCCGCCACGGTCTCACGCATTGCGTTGATTGCGTAAGGGAATGGGAAGAAAATGTATATGTTCTGGTATACCTGCGGAAGCATCTCGATAGGGAAGGTTCCGCTTGAGCCTGCAATCTGAAGTACCATGACGACAACGGCGAGTGCTTTTCCGAGGTCACCGAAGGAGATTGCAAGTGAATATATGAGCAACGTAAAAGTAAAGCTTGCAAGCACGGCAACGAGATAGAACAATCCCGGCTCCAATACCTGACTGTGAAGGAGATGTATGTCACCTATTACAACAATCGCTGCCTGAATCTGTCCGAGAAGGAAAAAGGTTAAGTAGCGTCCAAAGAAGAGGTGTCTCGGCTTCACGTTCTCAAGTCCGTCCGCGTCGGCATGAACCTTGACGAGTGACACAAGGAGTGTACCGCCAACCCAGAGGGCAAGTATTGTGTAGAAAGGAGTCATTCCCGAACCGTAATTCTCAACAGGATATATCTCCTCGGTTACCATGTTGACGGGCTCGGCAAAAAATTCTCCGTAGGTCTCGGAGTCTCCGCCGAGGAACTGTGTCACCATATCTATCG
>UQZF01000036.1 GCA_900545455.1 uncultured Eubacteriales bacterium | reverse complement strand
ACCAAGCGTCACATTTTGCAATACCGTCTTGTTGGCAAACAGATTGTAGTTCTGAAACACAAAGGAGGTCTTTTTTCTTATCTCCGTCTTTTCCTTATTGCTCACCTTTTTAAGATCATACTCCGTATCCCCAAGCTTCATCTCACCGCCATCCGGCTGCTCAAGAAGATTAAGACATCTCAAAAAGGTTGTCTTTCCCGAACCGCTCGGACCTAATATTACAATCACATCGCCCTTGTTCACCGACAGGCTCACGTCGCGGAGAATCACGTTGTCCCCAAAAACCTTTTTTACATTTCTGACTTCAAGTACTGACATAGAACATCCCGCCTTTCCGTTAATTAAAGTTCCCTGCCACGCCATGACTATGCCAATATCCTGACGCTTCTGTTAAACCGCTTTTCAACCTTCCTGCTTATCTGCTCGAGCACGAATCCGATAGCCCAGAATACCAGTGCCGCGGCTATGTACGCCTCGAGATAGCAGTATGCCTCACTCGCGGCGGTCTTGGCACCGTTTAAAATATCAAACACTCCGATTACACTCACAAGTGCGGTCGTTTTCATGAGTGAGAGGATGCTGTTGGTCAGAGGAGGAATTATTACTCTGATAACCTGTGGCAGTATTATGTTAAAAAATGTCTGTGCCTTGGTAAGACCGATTGAATAACCTGCCTCATACTGCCCTTTATTTACCGATAGGAGTCCGCCTCGTATCACCTCCGAGATGCTCGGCACGACACAGATAACGAGGGCAAACACCGCCACATAGTTGAGGCTTACGTTTTTGATGCTAACATTGATGTGAAGCGCCTTGGTAACTCTCGCGAAGTTGTTGGTGTAGAGCATCATACACACAAGGAGCACAAGGTTGGTCGGAAGTGCCTTCCCGAGTGCCATAAGTGCCGTAAATATCTGCTTTGCAACAGGCACATTGTAGCTTCTGCACATGGCAATCAAAGCTCCTATAATAATACTTACAAGCAGCGTCCAGAATGTGAGGATAAAATTCTGCGGTATGTAATGGACAGCCGCTTTAAGACATGTCATAAAATATGTGAAATTAATCATGCTCTCTTCACCTTCCTTCCGTTAAGCCTGCCGGAATTGCCAAAGTCAAGGTGCTTGTCTATTCGATTAAATATCTGTTCAAGCACGAGACTTATGACCGCAAACACCACCGCGCAGCATATATAACCTTCAAGACTGTGTCCCGATACAGCCGCTATGGATGTAACCTTGCCTATCATGTCAACCACACCAATCATATAGGCGAGTGCCGTCGCCTTAAAAAGCATGATGAACGTGGTTCCGAGCATCGGCATCGCAATTCTTACTGCCTGCGGCAGGACAATGTGCACCATCGTCTGAAATCCCGTGAGCCCGATGCTCTTTCCCGCCTCCGTCTGCCCGAACGGAACCGCCTGAATTGACGACCTGAATATCTCCGCGAGGAAGCCGCTCATATTGATGCTGTATGCAATATACACATACACGATTCTGTCGATTCCGGAGGTCTTGATTCCCATGGATGTTAACAGAACAGGTATTCCAAAATATACAACGAACATCTGGGTTATAGCCGGCGTACATCTTATGTACGATACCAGAACTGCCGTAATCTGATTGAGTACGGGTATTTTCTTTATTCTGATTAATGCCAATATTCCTCCTAATATGATTCCGCAGACAAATGACACGAGAACTATCTTTAATGTCACGGGAAATTTTACGATTATCTTAGGAAAATATTCAATTATTCTGCTCCATGAGACCATACTTCCACCTCCAAAGGTTATTCTTTCTGTGAGAAGTCCTCTCCAAGCCACTTGATGCTGAGCTCTGCCAGCTTGCCGCTGCTTCTGAGCTCTGCTATCGCAGCATCTATATCCTGTGCGAGTGCATCACTTCCGTTGCTGTATACAAAGTAGATGCCCGAGTTAGGTACTGCCACCCAGTCGCTCTCGTTCTCCGACTTTGTGAGTGTGATTGTATCGCTGTACTTCTGATTGAATACCACGAGGTCATACTCGGATAAAAGGTAGGCATCATACAGACCATTTGCAAGTCCCGTAGGAATAACCTCCGTTGATTCCGCATACTGAATATCTATAACCGCGTCGGGATGCTCTTCATTCCATGTGAGAAGCATATTCTCCGCCTTAGAGCCCGCCGATGTGACTATCGTCCTGCCCGCGCAGCTTGCAAGGTCCGTTATTCCCTCAGTCCCTTCAGGATATGCCACTACGAAATACGGAATGTACATGTTTCCCTCTGTTGCATACAGGTAGTTCTTAGCTCTCTCCTCGGTATAGCCGAAATGATGAATTGCAATGTCATAAGCACCTGTATCAAGTCCTACAAGAAGGTTCTGGAACACATCAGGGTATATCTCAAATGTGTACTTATCCGAGAGAAGGTCTGCTACCGCCATGATAGTGTCGTAATCATAGCCTGCCTCCTTCTCGTTCTCGTCAAGGAAACAGAATGGTGAGTAAGCATTTCCGATACCAACCTTGACAACTGTCTTTCCATCAGATGCACTGTTTCCCGATTCCGCGCCCGTGGTTGTTCCTGAGGCATTCCCCGTTTCCTTAGAACATCCCGCAAGCATTGTCATTGCCATTACTCCTGTGAGAAGCACTGCTGCCACTCTTCTTAATAAGTTGTTTCTTCTCATAATTCTTTTCTCCTTTTCCAATGCGATGCCTTACGCTGCATTTTTGTTTTTTATAACAAAAGGTGTTCAGACTGATAGCTGTCAGTCCAAACACCTTTGTTTGCTTGTTGTCTGTTTTTTAATTTTTTTCAGTATAGTTTACGTTTTTTTGAATGTCAATAATTTTTTATCATTCTGATAATTTTTTATTGAAATCCGTTTTTACTTTATTTAATTAAATTTTGTCATGCTGTTTTCTGTCAAAATTAAGTATCAATGCCAGCAACACCTTGCTCCTCTCCTTCAAGGATGATAAAAGTGCTCTCTCCCTGAGAGAGTGGTTGTCAGCTCCCATTATACCCAGGGTACATATCGACGGAACTCCTGCTCCCGAGGTTATGGACGCATCCGAGCCTCCTCCCGAGAAAAATGCCCTCGGCTCTATGGCACCTGCCACCCTGCTCGCCTCCCTATATCTCTCAAACAGTGCCATGTTGGCTTCATTTGCCTCCATCGGCTTTCCAATCCTTGACGGGACAATGAGTGTTGTCTTAGTTCCGTCGACATACACCCTGTCGGCAATCGACTGCATAAGTCTGACCGCATCCCTTCCCGCCTCCTCAGTCTTAATACGGCAGTCTATCGAGAACTCGCAGTGGTCGGGTATCTGATTTGGCACGGTACCTCCGCTTATAAGCCCGCAGTTAAAGGTTGTCCCCTCATAGTCCGTGTGCTTCTCTATCTCTATTATCTTGTACGCGGCTTCCTTTATGGCACTTCTCCCGTCCTGTGGATTGTTTCCCGCATGTGCCGCCACGCCCTCGATGACCACTCTCATGCCTATGCCGCCTTTTCTGCCGACCGCAACTCTTCCGTCGAGCATTCCGCTCTCGCAGTTTAAAGCCGCCTCCATTATATCAGCGTCCTCGCAAAACACCTCCGCGCCGTCAGAATCGCGGTGTCCCACCTCCTCATCGCCCGAGAATATGAGCTTAACAGGTCTGTCCCTATAACCGAATTTTTTAAGGGCAAGTATCGTATACAGGGCAATCACAAGTCCTCCCTTGCAGTCATAGACGCCCGGACCGTGTATGTACCCGTCCTCTATCATCACCGTCGATTCTCCGAACGCACCCACGGGATGAACCGTGTCCATGTGCCCCATAAGCGCAATCTCCTTCTTCCCCGAATCCTTGTTGATGATTGCCGTGAAGGAATTGCCCGCGTTCGGATATTCGTACACCTTTGTCTGTATCCCGTTGTCCTCACAGAATTTCTTTATCTCGGCGCACACCCTGTCAACGCCCTCCTTATAAGAGGAAGGACTTTCAATCTCGGCGAGCTTGACGAGCAGCTCAACCATATCCTCATACGAAGCGTCAATAAAATCATACATTTTCTGCAGCATCGCGCTGTTTTCCTTTTCCGTCATACCGACACGCCTCCTTTTTTTGAGCGAATTTTATTATGTTTTTTTGCCAAAGTCAATGTATTATTAATATAACCGTGAAAAATTAATTATTTTTTATCATAATAATAATTTTTTATTGAAAAAATCGAAAAGACCTATATAATTAATCTAACCATAGCTTGTTTTAATTCTCAAGAACGTATGGAATATGTTGATCGGAGGATGATATTATGAATGCGGAACAACTGATGGAACAGTTCAAGCAGCTCACAGCCTTTCTCGGAGCTGTCCTAGAACCCAACTATGAAATTGCCCTGCTCGATTTGAGGGATGAACACAGATGTATAACGGCAATAGCCAACGGTCACGTCAGCGGAAGGTGCGTCGGTGCACCGATAACGGATCTCGCCCTGAGAATTATCCGCGAGGATATATGGAAAACAAATGATTACTACACCAACTATTCAGGGCTCACCATCGGCAATGCGCCGCTGGTGTCCTCGACCTTTTTTATAAAAAACGAGGGAACGCTCCTCGGAATGTTCTGTATCAACATAGATAAAAGCCATGAGCACGATATTGTCAAAGCCTACGATAAGCTTGAAAAACAGATGGAAAAGCTCGGCTCGCTCATCAGGAGCGCATCACAGAGCAGCGATTCGGAAAATGATAAGCTCTCCGGCAAAAAAATCGAACTGCCTACAGAGCAGTTCGTGTCAAGCTTTGATGATGCAATAAGCCGTGTAATCACCGAGCTTCTCCCTCCTGCCGTAGTCTCCTCGGGGCGTTTTACCCAGAATGAGAAGCTCATGATAATAGAGAAGCTCAATGAAAACGGTTATTTTCTTATGAAGGGTGCCGTCACCGCATGCGCAGGAAAGCTCTCATGCTCTGAGGCATCAATATACAGATATATAAGTAAGATAAAATAAATCCTCTGCCCTGTTTTCAATTACAGGAATCTGTCCAGCTCCCGCTCGACAAGCTTATTTATCTTGACCTTAGGATTGTCAATCACTCTGCCTCGCGCGATGACCATGTCGACATTTCTTAATGCCTCAAGGTTGTCGAGCGGGTTGTTCTTCGTCACAATCATGTCGGCACACTTTCCGACCTCTATGCTTCCCGTGACATTTCCGATTCCCGCAAGCTCTGCGCTCCTCTTTGTCGCCGTGTAAAGTGCAAAGGCATTCGACACGCCCGTATACTTGTGGAAATAGCAGAGCTCTCTCCAGAAGTCATACTGTGTTATCCAAGGACAGCCGACATCATTTCCGAGCACGACAGGAATGTCATTTGCAAGTGCCGCCTTCGAGCACTCGACTATACCCTCAAACACTATGTATCCGTTGTACTGCTCAACTTCCGTAGCGTTGGTTAGCGACCTGTCAAAAAGAGCATACGGAACAGCAGGTGATATTGTCGTGCAGAGGAACGCATTCTTTTCCTTGAAAAGCCTTACCATCTCATCGTCAGGCTTTGCTCCGTGCTCTATCGAATCCACGCCGTTTGCAAGCGCTACCTTCACACCCTCTGGTGACTCGACGTGTGCCGCAACCTTATAGCCCGCCGCGTGCGCCTTGTCGCACACCGCCTTCACCATCTCAGGCTTCATTTTTAACTCTCCCGGAACTCCCTTCTCCTTGGCATCCAACACTCCCCCTGTTATCATGAGCTTGACCAAGTCGACCTTCTCATTCTCGGCGTGCTCAAGCTGTCTTAATGCCTCGTCGATGCTTGCCACCGCAACGGCAACCGAGCCTGCCATGTGTCCTCCCGGCACCGATATTCCCTCGTTGGCTGCAAGAATACGCGGACCGATTTTTTTGCCCGATGCAACCTCATCCCTGAGCCTTGTGTCGAAGTCTCCGAGACCTCCGACCGTTCGGATTGTCGTCACGCCGCTCAAAAGCTCCGTCCTTGCAAAATCCGAAACCACCTTGTATGCCACGGCTCTTGAAAGTGCGGTTCCCATAAGCGTTTTTACGAGCTTCTCATTGTCTCTCTGCTTCTTCTGCGGCTTTCCGTTTCCCGCAAGGTGAACGTGCATATTGATAAGTCCCGGCATAATATAGCGCCCATCTAGATCAATTATTTTAACATCAGGTGTCTTTGGAATCTCTTTGACAATTCCGGTTATCTTCTCACCGTCAGTCAATACAGCCATGCCCTCTTTTACCTGCATGTCCTTGTCGCCGTCAAGAATTTTTCCGTTAATAAATGCATATTTCATAATCAACGCCTCCTGCTCTTTAATTTGACACTCTCACACCTATATGGTAATTTTATTACATGATAACACTTTAACAGTACAGTGTCAAAATGTACTAACCCGTTTATGATTTATGGAGGACGAATATGTATACAATCGGTCAGGTGTCAAAAATGTTCAATATTCCTGTTTCCACACTTCGCTATTATGACAAAGAAGGTCTTTTTCCGAGTATTAAAAGGGAATCAAATATAAGAAAATTCGACGACTCAGAGCTCGAAGCTCTCCGCATCATTGACTGCCTAAAGAAATCAGGCATGGAAATAAAGGATATAAGACGATATATGGAGCTGTGCTCTAAGGGCAATTCAACCTACCCTGAACGCAAAGCCTTATTTGATAAGCAGCGTGAATCGGTAGAAAATGAGATAAAGCGCCTTGAAAAGACTCTCGATATGTTAAAATTCAAATGTTGGTACTATGACCGTGCTATCGCAGACGGAAACGAGGAGCATATTAAAAAAATGCTCCCCGACAAACTTCCTGCAGATATACAGGCTGTATATGACCATGCGCATGAAAAATAATATGCCATGTTTTTTCACCGTTGGTGCGCCGCACTACGGTTCCGCGAAGATTCCCAGCGTCAGAGGATTATAGGTGCACGCTATGAAAAGAATCCCCTGTACGATAAAGCCGATTCTTATCGCCATGCAGACCGCCGTGTTCCACTTGACATTCAGTGTTTTATACACGAACACGAATGCGGCTGACACCGATACATAGAAATTGATTATATCCAGTGCCATGACGCCGAAGCCGAGAATTCCGTTATATGTATAGAACATCACCGGAATGAGCCATGTCCCGATAAGGCTTCCGAGAAGCCAGTGCACATCGAACTTTCTCACAAAAACTGCCATGCACAAAAGCATCGGAAAATATACAAGCTTCATGTGCTCCCATGTTGACTCATTGATCGGAAAAAAATATCCCACAAATCTGTTTTTACCCGTGAAGTTATACACAAAATGCCACAGTGTACCCACAATCGCAACAAATAAATACAGCAAAATCCATTTTTTTCTGCTCCATCCGCTCATGCAAAAACCTCCTGAATATAATTATTGGTACATTATATTCGGGAGGTTCTTTTTTTATTACTTATTTTGTATTCTTAATTATTTTTCTTCCTCAGGATGAATGCTGACACCGCGGTTCATATCGCCCTGCGGATTCTTGCCGAACTCGTAATCATTGCCCGGAAGGATTGCGTTTAAAATAATTCCTGCGATTGCTGCGATCGCAAGACCTGTGAGTGTGATTGAGGTTCCGCCCACATTGAATGTAAGTCCCGATGAGAAGCCGAGTCCGCATACTAAGATAACGGCTGCAATAACGAGATTTCTCGACTTTGTAAAATCAACCTGATTCTCGACGACATTTCTTACACCGATTGCGGAAATCATACCGTAGAGCATGATGCTGACACCGCCGATGATTGCGGAAGGCATCGAGCCGATAATCTCGGAAACCTTAGGTATAAAGCTTAACACGATTGCGAACACAGCCGCAATTCTTATGACACGCGGATCGTGAACATGGCTGAGCTCAAGAACTCCCGTGTTCTCACCGTAGGTTGTGTTGGCAGGACCTCCGAATAATGCTGAGAGAGAGGTTGCAAGTCCATCCCCTATGAGTGTTCTGTGAAGTCCCGGATCAGCGATGAAGTTACTTCCGACAGTTGCCGAGATTGCAGACATATCTCCGATATGCTCCATCATGGTTGCAAGAGCGATAGGTGCCATAACGAGAATGCCGGTGATGTCGAACTTGCATATCTGGAAAGGTGGAAGTCCCACAAAGCTTGCACTTGCGACACCCGCAAAATTGAGTATTGCCGTACCGTCCGGATTGGTCACACCACAAAGATGAAGTATAAGTGCGACAACATAAGAAATCACAACACCCATGAGAATAGGGATGATTCTGAACATTCCCTTTCCCCAGATATTGAACACGATGATTACGCCGAGTGCGATAAGCGCGATAAGCCAGTTGGTTGAAGCGTTATTTACGGCAGAAGGCGCAAGGCTCAGACCGATACAGATAATGATTGGTCCCGTAACCACAGGAGGAAGGAATCTCATAACCTTATTCACGCCTACAAGCTTGATGATGAGTGCAAGCACAAGATATAAAAGTCCTGCCACAACCACACCGCCGCAGGCATACGGGAACTTCTCCGCCATTGTCATCGCCGCATACTTTCCGGTGTCAAGGCTTGCCATCGTAGCGTAGCCGCCTAAGAATGCGAAGGATGAACCTAAGAAGGCAGGCACCTTCATCTTAGAACAGAGGTGAAAAAATAAAGTACCGACACCTGCGAAGAATAATGTAACCTGAATGGACAAGCCCTGTCCTTCAAAATATCCTCCGACAAGAATCGGTACTAAAATGGTCGCTCCAAACATTGCAAACATGTGCTGCAAGCCAAGAAGGAGCATTTTCGGAACGCCGAGCGTTCTCGCGTCTTTGATTGCTTCGTTTTTGTTGCTCATGGTAACCTCCTCATTTGAATGACATGCATTACCACACTGCACATCATGGTATTTGTTCAAATATAACAAAAATTCATGAGGAATACAATGATAATTATTAAAAAATTATAAATTAATCTTTTTAAGCCCACATTTTAATTTATTTCGGAAGCTCCTCCCACACATCGGGCTTGTGCATCGCGCGGATGCCTGAGCTTTCCAACCTGCTCCATGTGATACCTGTCAAGCTTTCCCTTTGCAGTCACATCCCCCGAATTTAATCAGCTTCTAATGAAAGATGATAATGTTTCCTCAAGCTTCGCAACATTTATAGGCTTTGAAAGATGTGCATTCATGCCGCTCGCAATAGATTGCTTAACATCCTCATCAAAAGCATTGGCACTCATGGCTATTATCGGAACTGCTGCGGAATCCTCCCTTTGAAGCTTTCTTATTTCTTTGGCCGCCTCAAGACCATCCATAACCGGCATCATGATATCCATCAAAATGAGGTCATAATGCCATAGACTGCTCTCAGAAAACTTTTTTACAGCCTCCAGACCATTTTCCGCCTCATCAACCTCAACTCCGTACTTTTCCAAAAGGACATGTATTATCTCCATGTTGAGCGTATTATCTTCCACCACAAGAACACGTTTTCCGTCAAGATTCAATTTAAACTTCGCCGGTTCATCTGCCGTCTTTCCATCGTCAATCCACTTGATGTTTATCGTAAAACTGAATATGCTTCCCTTATTCGGTTCACTCTCAAGCTCAATCTCAGAACCCATCATATGAACCAGACTGCTGCATATTGAAAGTCCAAGTCCTGTTCCCTGACGTCTCGCGCGCTCAGAATCATCCGCCTGCTCAAAACGCTGGAATATAAGCTGCTGCTTATCCTTCTCAATGCCTATTCCGTCATCCTCAACTGCAAAATACACACCGGATATTTCATTTTTTCCTTCCGTCTCCTTAACCGTGAGACGGATATTTCCTCCGTGATTTGTGTATTTTACGGCATTTCCGAGCATGTTCATAAGGATCTGTTTTATCCTTAACTCGTCAAAAATAAACCAGTCGTGTATAAGCTCTATTTCCTGTGTAAAATGAATATCTTTCTCAATCATTCTCACATCCATAAGGTTCTTTATGTCGTAAAGCGTCTTTTTCAGACTGTATTTATCAAACACCAGATGCATCTTTCCGCTCTCAATTTTTGACATATCAAGAATATCATTCAAAAGTCCGAGCAGATATCCTGATGAACTCTTTATCTTCCTGAGGCAGTCTAAGCGTCTTTCATCCGTCTGACCTTCCTCAAGTGCTATCTCCGTCATTCCCATAATTCCGTTCATCGGCGTTCTGATTTCATGCGACATCCTTGCAAGGAAATCGGATTTTGCTTTGTCCGATAAATCATGGCGAAGAAGATTAACTCTGTTCTGAATAATTGAGCTTATCTCTTCAAGGCTCTTTTCCTCATCCGCTGAGAGCCTTCTCTCACAGCCAAGATAGAAAATACTGCCCGAATATGTATTATTATCTCTCATGTGAAACACATATCCGTTCTCATTGCCGATAAACTGATTTATTGTAGGATCAGTAAGTTCATCATCACCTATGGAAAAAAGCTGCTGCATCTGCTTACTTTCAATATAAGAATGACACTCCGAGTCACCACAGCGGACTATTCCGTTCCATCCCTTCTGTCTCTCATTCTTCCTGCGGCAGTACGTCATGGAATTCACCAGACATTCGCTGTTAAATCTTGTTATTACCAGGTTGTTGATTGTAAAATAATCATGCAGTTTTATTGCAAGAATATCAAGAATCGGCTTTATTTCACCCGTCCTGTCAAGCAGATTGATTGTAATTGACGAAAGACTCAGCTGCTTAAACTGTTCAAATGAATCAACACCTGCAAAACCGCAGTCTTCTATCCGTACCTGCTTTTCATCAATATTCTGTCTGTAAATCACAGTGTCCGCCTGTCCGTCCTTTGCCTCCTGAAGTGCCATCTTCAAATGACGGATGCTGTCCTCGAAGCTGTCTCCCCCTGCCGTCTGCACGATTCCGCACCTGAAATTCAGTACTAAATATTCCTCATTGCACAAGCCGGCAAACTCTTTTCTGAGTTCATCTACAACCCCTGACATCTGCTCAGCATCAATATTCTCCGCTCTCACGAGCAGAACATCTGAATCGACACGCACATATATCCCCTTCTTAATTCCCGCGGAGCAGAAATGTGACCATGTCATAAGTGCAAGCCGCTCAAGAAGGATATCACCGAAAAACAATCCAAACTGCTCATTCAGACGCGAAAAACCATCTATATCTATCAACACTAAAACACCGTCATTACCGTTTTCATAACTCTTTCGAATACACTGCATGCCATATTCCGCTCTGTAAAAATTAGTTACGGCATCATATATCTGTTTGTTTCTCTGTGCTTCCTCAAGCTCCTTTCTCTGCTGGATATTGTGAACGCATCCAACAACATAATCATCTCCTTCCTTTGTATCCTTAATAATTCTTGCGGTAAGCTTGACCCATATATACTCTTCGTTTTCGTTTTTCCTGAGCCTGAATTCCACATAGGTCTCCGAATTATTTCCCACAAAAGCTCCCACAACATGCTCTCTGTCATCCGGATATATACAGTTATTATCAAGGTATTCAGGATGTTCATTGCAATCCCATACTCCGTCTGAGTTTTCACTGTTAACTATCTCAAGCATCTTTGAACGCCGTCTGAAATAGAAAAACATATCATGTGAGCTTTCAACCGCAATGCGGTACCGCTCTTTCTCCTCCATGAGCTTTTTCTCGGCGACAGCCTGTGAATCCGTAAGACCCTCGATAACACTGTGAAGCTCATCAACCTCAAGTATGCCGGACGGACTGAACTCATGAAGCTTCTCCACACCGCCTCTTACACTATCCATAAGCTGATATACCGGTTTCGTAATGCGCTTTATCAATATAATCAATATTATAATTACAGGTATGAGACTTCCGAATATTGCAATAAGCATTCTTGCATATAAGCTTCTGCCAAATCCATATATCGACTCCTCAGTAACAATTCCGCACATAACCCATTCAGTATCATCATAAGGAACATTATTACCGTACAGTGACATGGGCTTTAACACCGCATATATATTCTGCTTTCCGGATGTCACTCCATTGACGCGGTATAATCCGTTATCGTCTTTTTTTACAAGCTCAGCTTCTTTGCCGCTGCGCAGCACTGTATCATACAAGTTTCCTTTCCCGGTAACTAATTCATAGTTTACATCTTCGTTGTGAATCATCAATGCATATCCTGCATTCAATGAGGTATCCAGTTCCTGTACGGAAAAATACTTGAGCAGATAGCTCTCTGACACTTCCGCCCCCAGAACACCGTATATCACACCGTCATAAGCCAGCGGAAGCGAATATGTAATCATCTTATGATTGTCCATATAATGATTTTCGAGAATAAATGGTCTCGACCAATATCCTAAATCGCTCATTCTGCTGTCACTGTACTCAAGCCCCGCCAGATAAGGTCTGTAAAAAAAGTCATCGCAGCTTCTTACACCATTGCCCATGAAATGAAAATCCGTTGACCACGAACTGTCTAGCGGAATCGATATGCTGTGAGAAAGTGCCTTGCTGCCACGTTCGAGAAGAAGATCCGTGTTGAGCGCCGTCTTCGTCTGAGGGTCGGAATCCCTCACAAAGAAGCCATGATATGCCGCCTCCTCATCAGCAGACTCCGAATTTGCAAGAATCAGGAAAATTCCCGATGTTTCATTGTATTGAAGTACCTCAACCAGTTTTGAAAACACATTCCTGAGATAGCTCTGCTGCATATTGTCATCGGAAAGAAATTCGTTGATATCTGCTCTCTCAGCTTGAAGTAATTCCGAAAGTTCCTCCGAGAGCATATCTGCCTCCTTATATACAGAGCGCCAATTTTCTATCATATCATTCTCAAGGACAACCTTACTGTTTTCTACCATATGGTTATCCATGCGAACATTGTTATTCTCAAGACTCTGCTTAACTCCGCTGAAAACCACGGTCAGAAACGGCATCATTTCCTGTATCAGCACTACTATCAATACCGGAATCAATATTATTTTTAACAATGTTTTCTTATCTTTTTTCATCAGCAGGTTCCTACTCTCCTGTATCTGTCACGCAATTTTACTTTCCGGCTGCATCATTAAGTGCTTTACAAAAAGCATTGTACCAATCTTCAAAGGATTCGTCGCTTATATATTTTTCTATTTCCGTCTTTCTGTCGGCTCCTGCTGCCACAGCCTCATCTATGGCTGCACAGTCAGCCGCCACGCGGTCCGACAGATTATAATCAAGAACCTTTCTCATGCTGTAGCCGTTCTCACAGCTCTTCGAAGTATAAAAGCTCACATTGTCAACCTCACTCAGAACCTCCTCAAGACATGCATATACCTTATCATTTATCTCAATATTATTGTCTGCTATAACCTGATTAAGCGCTTCAACACTGTCTGCCTCTTTAAGCACAGGCATATATGCCGATTCACACGCAAATTTGAGATTATTTTCTTTCTGTGTAAACCATTTTAAAAATACACATGCAGCGTATTCATGCTGCTCATCCGATTTCGTCACTGCCATTCCTGCCCCCTGCTGAACCATATATGGTTCCCCGCCTTCCATTACAGGTGCACTCATAACAATATAATCTATATCATAGCTTTCACTCTCATTTTCCACTCTGTCGGGAAAATACGATGCAGATGAAACGGAACCTGTATACGCAAGAATATCTCCCGTTCTGACATCATCCGAGCGGAATCTGCCATAAGAGGTAAAATATCCCTTTATATAAGGCACATAATAACAATCCCACAATCTTCTTATAAGCTCTTTGTCAGTGTTAAGTATCAGTTCACCGTTATTCACCTCGAAAATTTCTTTTCCCATCTGTTTCATTCCAATCACAAAATAATTGGACATTGAATCCCTTCCATAGAATGCTGCTCCATCATCTTCTATATCGGGAGTCAGACTGTCCGTCCACTCATAGTACTTTTCAGCAACCGAAACTACTCCTTCTGTTGTATCGAGCTCATCAAGACTCGTCCCCGTTGCATCCGCAAACGGCTCCCAGTCAGTCTTGTTAATCATCATAATCTCGGTTGATTTTGCAACCGGCAGTAAATACAGAATGCCATCGTCATTGAAATATCCCTCTTCTATATATGAATCCACATATTCATTGAGCTCCTCAGCAGTGAAATAATCCGTAAGTGCTGCAAGCTTCCCGCTCTGCTGCACGGAATATGCCGTATCTGCATAGGATGAGAATATATCCGGCAGCTTCTCAGCTCCTATCTCTCCGTTAATAGCACTTTGCACGGCTTTCTCAAGGTCAGACACCGAGCCCTGACTGTAGCCCTCAACATATATTCCTTTCTCCTTTCCAACCGTAGCATTAAACTCATCTAATAAATCATCAAAAACCGCCTGCTGCATGCCGTTATAATAATGCCATATTGTTATTGATACAGGATTATCCGGATTAAGCTTCACATCCTTAATGCCTGTTTTTTGAGCCGAACAGCCTGTAAGTGACAAAAATGCCGCCGCCATCACACCTGCAAAGTATATTTTTTTCATCGGTTTTGCTCCTTTTTTACTTTAGTTAACCACTGCATTGTATACCTGTAAAAAATTATATTCCTAAATTTTATTTTTATCAATGTGATTGCCTTGTTTTTTATAAAAAAAGAATCATGACTGCAGTTTTTACATAAAAACATCCGGTACTGCCATTGATATAGCAATACCGGATGTCTCAGTTTCCTTTATAGTTAATTCCGTCTAGATGTTGAGCAGATCACTGTATACCTTAAGTGCTCCCTCAGTCTCATGTGCAAGTACCTTCTTTGCAAGTACCTTACCGAGCTGTACGCCCTCCTGGTCAAAGCTGTTCACATTCCACAGGAAGCCCTGGAACATAATCTTGTTCTCATAATGTGCGAGAAGAGCTCCGAGTGTCTCCGGGTTAAGCTGTTCGCCGATAATAATGCTTGACGGACGATTTCCCTCAAAGTTCTTGTTGCGGTTGTCATCACTCTTACCGCATGCAAACGCAACTATCTGTGCTGCAACATTGGCACAGAGCTTCTGCTGGCTTGTGCTGTCCTGAATGACAACATCTGTCCCGATCTGGCTGTTCTTAAAACCGATGAACTGAAGAGGTACAATGTCTGTTCCCTGATGGAGAAGCTGATAGAACGAATGCTGTCCGTTCGTACCCGGCTCACCGAAGATAACAGGGCCCGTCACATAGTCCACAGGCTCACCGAATCTGTTAACCGACTTGCCGTTCGACTCCATATCAAGCTGCTGTAAATGTGCAGGAAAACGGCTTAATGCCTGTGAGTAAGGGAGTACAGCCGTGCTTGGATAACCGAGCACATTGCGCTCATATACACCGATAAGTGCATCAAGCATCTCCGGGTTCTTCAGGATATCCTCATTTGCGGAAAGCTTGTCCTCTGCCGCAGCACCCTCAAGGAACCTTGCAAATACCTCAGGACCGAAAGCAAGAGACAATACCGCACCACCTACCGCAGATGTTGAAGAGAAGCGGCCTCCGATATAATCATCCATGAAAAATGCCGCAAGATAATCATCGCTCTTAGCAAGCGGTGATGTCTCGCTCGTAACCGCTATCATGTGCCTGGATGCATCAAGTCCCGCTTTCTTCAATGCGTCCTTCACAAAAGATTCGTTGGTAAGTGTCTCAAGTGTAGTTCCCGACTTAGACACAAGAACAAATATTGAATGTGCCACATCCGTTGAGGCGAGAACTGCTGCCGCATCATCAGGATCCACATTGCTTATGAACTTAGCTTCCATCTTGAAAGTTCCGTTCTTCTTTGCCCAGTTCTCAAGTGCAAGGTACATTGCACGAGGACCTAAGTCACTTCCGCCTATGCCTATCTGCACAACAGTTGTGAATTTCTCTCCTGCCGCATTGGTAATCTCTCCATTATGAACCTTATTGGCAAAATCTGCGATTCTGTTCTGCTGTTCAACATAGAAGCTTCTCTTGTCAACTCCGTCAGCCTCAACAGCAGCACCAAGCTGACCTCTTGTCATGTGGTGAAGCACAAGACGCTTCTCACCTGTATTTACAACTTCGCCCTCATAGAGTGCCTTAAACTTCTCCGAAAGCTGTGCTTCCTTTGCAAGCTTTGCAAGAACATCGAGAACCTTGTCATCAACCTGCTTTGCAGCATAATTATATGTAAGACCCTCAGCCATAGGTACGCTGTATGCCTTCACACGGTCAGCGCTCATCACATCGGCAAGCTTGACCTTATTCACCTTTGACAGCTCCCCGTATGTCTCAAGTGTATCCAGATTCTTCCAGTTAATCATAAAAAAGCCTCCTTCAAGTCCATTCGGATATATTTGTTAATTATTAAACAATCATCAGAATTATACTATCAAATCCCGATTTATTCAATAGCCTATTTCTTCTCCGAGTAAATCTCCTATGCAGACCGCATTCTTGCTTCTTCTCTTAACCTTGTAAAGAAGCAGATCTGCCGCATGAAGGAAATCCCTGTCCTTACATGTATCGTCGGGAATGCTGTGGCAGATTCCCTGCGAAATCGTCACAATCGAATATTCCCGTGAACCGCTGTGTGCCATATTGAGGTCATATACCTTCTTTCTGAGTCCCTCTGCTATCTCAAGGACCTCCTTGGCAGACATTCCGATATATATCACAACGAACTCATCTCCGCCGTATCTTGCGGCAAATATATTCTCATTCTCCAAGTCCGAAAGAAGTCCGGCTATCGTCTTGACACACTCATCACCTGCCTGATGACCGTATGTATCATTGTACTGCTTAAAATAATCTATATCGAGAACCTCGTATGCCAGCGGTATCTGTTCTTTCTGACATTTTTCAAGTGCCTTCTGTGCGAACTCGGTAAGTCGGTATCTGTTGGCGATTCCTGTTAGCTGATCAGTCTCAGATTTTTCGAGAAGCTGCTGCGCTTCTCTCTCCAATTTTCTCTGTCTCTCCCTTATCTTGTCGAGTGAGTTCCTGACACGGAGAATATTAGCTATCATCTTCTGTTTATCAGCCTCTAACTGCTCACTCAAATCGAAATATTTTCCGACAGCTTCGTCATATCCTTCCTTATTGCCGTTCTTGCGGTACAGTCTTATCTTGAGTACAAGAAATTTGCGCTTGAGATTATTGATTCTCGTCTTTTTTATAGGTTCTCCAAGCTGTTCAATAATCGTCTCTAAGACATCGTCCCTTCCAATCTCAACCATCAACAGACAGAAGCCATAGATGTCATCAAACAAATCCATAATGAGCACATTGTCCGAAAGTCTCTTTTTGACATCCTCAATGTAACTGTCTCTTTTCTCATTATCTCCCAATATATGATAATATCTTGTCAAAAGGCACTCAACATATATATAGTCCATATTATCGAATGACGGCTCGCACTCATTTTTAATCTTATCAATATACTCTTTTGTCTTATCAAATTCATTGTCAAGCATGTGGCATATGGCAAGATTAGTGTATATCATCGTCAATGTTGATTTATTTTTCTTTTCACTTATTGTGCTGATATATTCCTCATAAGCTTTACCGAAATATTCCTTTGCCTCCTTATACATGCCTGTATCCATATACAAATATCCCAGATTCGCTTCTATGCTGCTCTTCACGGACTTTATGTCATGTTCCTCGCAGCAATGGAGTCCCAACATATAATATTCCAATGCCGCAACAGTATTTCCCTGACTTATTGATGTAATTGCCATCAGGTTGTATGCACGTGCCACAAGAGTCCACTGTCCGGACTGATTAAGGTAGCCTAATGCTTTCACTATCGTATCAAACATCTCGTCAACCGAATTTAACGCATAATATGTCTCGCCCTTATAAAAATAAGCAAAACCAAGTGCCTCTTCATCATCTATTTTATCGGCACATTCTATCATATCGGAACAATACCTGATAGTTTCATCAGCATTCTTTCCTCTGTTTTCAATTACCTTTTTTCTGCAGGCTTCTATCTGTTCTTTTTTCATCTTAGCTTCATCACTCATAATAGATAGATTCCTTTCCCCCTTTTCATACAACTTCTGCAGTCCTTGTACTTATTCCCGCAATTATTATACTACATAAATTTCTTATTTCCAGTCAAAATTAATCATTCCGAGAATGTATATGATAAAAATACATACCGGAACCACAATTCCGAATATAGGGCGCATCCAGTCCTTCACTTTGAGCCCTTTTCCCTCATTAACCTCCGCCTTGAAATTCTCCCAGCCCCAGCCTATACGTCCGTTGGTACAGAACACCGCAATAACCAGCGAGCCAAGAGGCAGAATGTTGTTGCTCACGATAAAATCCCAGAAATCAAGCCAGGTAGTTCCTTCGGCAAATGGCTGGAAGTGGAAGACGCTGAAACCAAGGGCTGTGGTAAGTGCCAGAAGAAAAACACCTGTGCCGCAGACCACGCTGCCTTTTGGACGAGACCAGCCGGTAAGCTCA
>UQZF01000035.1 GCA_900545455.1 uncultured Eubacteriales bacterium | reverse complement strand
GATTCAGATGGTTTAAAACAGGTTTGCTGCTGTCGTAGGCAAAGCACAAATCCTGAAAATCAAACTCGCCGCGAACCGATTTAATCTTTGTTTTTCCTTTGTTGTTCTCGATGTCGTTGGCTAAAAGCACCTCACCGACGGAGTTAACCGATTCAAGTCCCTTCGATATAATAGGAAGAAGGTTGATAAAGCTTGAAATCTGGTTGACTATCGTTGAGAAATATGTCTGGTAGAGAGTTATGTCACCAACTGTTGTCTGGCCATGGAAAGCAAGATATCCTGTAAATCCAAGACAGAGAACCTGAAATACCTGGAACACACACCAGCCGACGGCACCGAAATTGGCCTGGACTATGTCGAGACGGTAGCCGCTCTTTGCGACGGAGCTTAACTGATTCTCCATCTTATCAATCTCCTCATCCTCAAGAGCGTGCGCCCTTGTGACGGGAATGAGCTCAACCATCTCCATAACCTTGGCTGAGGTTGTTTCCATTTCCTTACGGAAAGTGGAGTTGGTTCGTTTAATCTGGTTCTTGAAAGCAACCATCGTGAGAGCTGCGACAGGTCCGCATATAACGAAGAAAACCAAAACAGTACGGCTTCGCATACCTGTCACGGCAAATGCAACAATCAGGTTAAGCAGTATGGTCAGAATGTTGGTAAAAAGCTGCTGTGAAAGTGTCTCTATCGCCTCAACATCACGCATAATCTTGGATTGGAGGCGCCCTGACTGCATTTCCTTGTGGTAGGTGATTGACAGCTGTTGTAATTTCCTTACGAGAGCTCCTCTGAGTCCGGCTTCCATATTGCGGATCGCAAGACTTCTGAAGTGCACATACAGGTAGTTGGCAGGCATGTTGATGAGAACCAGTGCAATCTCAATACTTATATAGAAGAGAATGCCTTTGAGCCCGCCGTCGCTGGTGCCGGAGGCAATGTTGATGACACCTGCCGTAGCGACGGGAAGATACCATACACATGCATGCTTGAGTGCAAAAAATATTCCCGAAAGAACAAGCTGCAGGTAATGGCCTTTGTAAAGACTTAACAGTATGCGCAACGGCTTCTGTTCATGCTTGCCGTAACTGTCAATGAAGGTTTCCTCCGTCTCGGCGAGGCTGCCCTCTATATCAAGGGACTTTTTTGACAAAATATCTTTTTCTGACATAGGTTTTTCCTCACTTTGTATAAATGCTGTGTAAAATATACTATATTTCAGTCGGAATAGCTACTATTTATTTTGTTTCTTAGTAGAAAAGTACTGATTTTTTATCATTATTGCAGGTGTAATGGCGGGATATATTTATAGGAAGAAAAAATACCTTTATTTTTGCAAAAAAATTTTTATAATATATGTTGACATATAAATAGAAGTGTGTTAATTTATTAACAGAGTTAATGTTAAATAATTAACAAAGCGACACGAGCTGTTACGTCGCACCACTTATTCATTCAGGGAGGCTCTAGTGATGGAGAAAACGTATGAGATAGTTGATAGTGTTGAGAGCTTTGAGAAGAAGCTTGCAAGTGTAAGAGAAGCACAGAAGATTTTCGCTACTTACACACAGGAACAGGTAGATAAGATTTTCTTTGAGGCAGCTATGGCAGCTAACCAGGCAAGAATTCCTCTTGCTAAGATGGCAGTTGAAGAGACCGGCATGGGTGTTGTCGAGGATAAGGTTATAAAGAATCATTTCGCATCAGAGTACATTTACAATGCTTACAGAGATACAAAGACTTGTGGAGTGCTTGAGGAGGATAAGGCATACGGTACTAAGAAGATTGCTGAGCCTATCGGTGTTGTTGCAGCTGTTATTCCTACAACCAACCCGACATCAACAGCTATTTTCAAGACTCTTATTTCATTAAAGACAAGAAACGGTATCATCATCAGCCCTCATCCAAGAGCTAAGGGAAGCACAATCGCAGCAGCGAAGGTTGTTCTCGAGGCAGCAGTTAAGGCAGGAGCTCCTGAAGGCATTATCGGATGGATTGATGTTCCAAGTCTTGAGCTTACCAACATCCTTATGAAGGAAGCTGACATCATCCTTGCAACAGGCGGTCCGGGAATGGTTAAGGCTGCTTACTCAAGCGGTAAGCCGGCACTCGGTGTAGGTGCAGGTAACACACCTGCAATAATTGACGATACTGCTGATATTACACTTGCAGTTAACTCAATCATTCATTCCAAGACATTTGATAACGGTATGATTTGTGCTTCCGAGCAGTCAGTTATCGTTCTTGATAAGGTATATAAGCAGGTTAAGAAGGAGTTCGCAGACAGAGGATGCTACTTCCTAAATGCCGCAGAGACAGAGAAGGTAAGAAAGACAATCATCATCAACGGCGCACTCAACGCCAAGATTGTAGGTCAGCCGGCATACAAGATTGCAGAGCTTGCAGGCGTGACTGTTCCTGAGACAACCAAGATTCTTATCGGCGAGGTTGAGAGCGTGGAGCTTTCAGAGGAGTTCGCACATGAGAAGCTTTCACCTGTACTTGCCATGTATAAGGCTAAGGATTTCGAGGATGCACTTTCTAAGGCAGAGCACTTGATCGCAGACGGCGGTTACGGACATACATCTTCACTCTATGTCAATGTAGGCACAGAGAAGGCTAAGATTGATGAGTTCTCAGAGAGAATGAAGACATGCCGTATCCTCATCAACACACCTTCATCACAGGGTGGTATCGGTGACCTTTACAATTTCAAGCTTACACCATCTCTCACACTCGGATGTGGTTCATGGGGCGGTAACTCCGTATCAGAGAACGTAGGAGTTAAGCATTTAATCAACATTAAGACTGTTGCTGAGAGGAGAGAGAACATGCTTTGGTTCAGAGCACCTGAGAAGGTATATATTAAGAAGGGATGTCTTCCTGTTGCACTTCAGGAGCTTAAGACTGTAATGAACAAGAAGAAGGTATTTATCGTAACAGATAAGTTCCTCTATTCTAACGGATATACAAAGGCTATCACAGATAAGCTTGACGAACTTGGAATCAAGCACACAACATTCTATGATGTAGCACCGGATCCATCACTTGCTTCCGCAACAGAAGGAGCAGAGGCAATGCGTTCCTTCGAGCCTGACTGTATCATAGCTGTCGGCGGTGGTTCTGCAATGGATGCAGGTAAGATTATGTGGGTAATGTATGAGCATCCTGAGGTTAACTTCCTTGACATGGCAATGCGTTTCTGTGATATTCGTAAGCGTATTTACACATTCCCTAAGATGGGAGAGAAGGCATACTTCATCGCTGTTCCTACATCTGCAGGTACAGGTTCAGAGGTTACACCTTTCGCAGTTATCACAGACCAGAGAACAGGTGTTAAGTATCCTCTTGCTGACTACGAGCTTCTTCCTAAGATGGCAATAGTTGATGCAGATATGATGATGGATGCTCCTAAGGGACTTACATCTGCATCAGGTATCGATGCCGTAACACATGCACTTGAGGCTTACGCTTCAATGATGGCTACTGACTTTACGGACGGTCTTGCACTTCGTTCACTCAAGATGATTTTTGAATATCTTCCAAGAGCTTACGATAATGGTCCAAATGATCCTGTCGCAAGAGAGAAGATGGGAAATGCAGCTACTATGGCAGGTATGGCATTCGCAAATGCGTTCCTTGGTGTATGTCATTCAATGGCACATAAGCTTGGTGCTTTCCATCACCTTCCACACGGTGTTGCAAATGCCCTTCTCATCACAGACGTTATGAGATTCAATGCTGCGGAGGTTCCGTCTAAGATGGGTACATTCCCTCAGTATGATCATCCTCATACACTTGCAAGATACGCTGAGGTTTCAGACTACCTTGGAGTAAAGGGCAAGAACGATCAGGAGAAGTTAGAAGGTCTTATTGAGAAGATTGAAGCTCTCAAGGAAAGAGTCGGCATCAAGAAGACAATCAAGGATTACGGTGTAGACGAGAAGTACTTCCTTGATACACTTGATAACATGGTTGAGCAGGCATTCGATGACCAGTGTACAGGTGCTAACCCAAGATATCCGCTCATGAAGGAAATTAAGGCAATGTACCTTAAGGCATACTACGGAAAGTAAATGACTCGGCTGTGGCAGCAGCGGTGTATGGGCTTCCGGATTCGAAAACCGGATTCGGAAGCTTCATTTTGTCAAAATTATTCAGACAATTCTAAAAATCAAATAAAGTTGTGGTAAAAATTGGCGTACTATGCTATAATGAGTACAAACAATAAGCACGGAGTTGTAACAAAATAAATTAATGCATGGAGGTATAGACAATGAAACTTGACAATGTTATTGCAAAGCGTCCGACTAAGACAATCTACCGTGATGGGGACACAGTTATTAAGCTCTTTAATGAGGATTACAAGAAGTCAGATATTCTCAACGAGGCACTCAATCAGGCGAGAGTTGAGGAGACCGGATTGCTTATCCCTAAGATTTTAGAGGTTACCAAGATTGACGGCAAGTGGGCTATCATCAGTGAGTACATAGAGGGAACAACCTTAGAGGAGCTTATGAAGAAGAATCCTGAGAAGGAAGATGAGTACCTTGAGCTCTTTGTAAAACTTCAGAGAGAAGTTCATTCCAAGAAGGCTCCGCTTCTTACCAAGCTCACCGACAAGATGATGCGCAAGATTGCAGAGGCAGACATCGATCCATCCACACGTTATGACCTTCACACAAGCCTCGAGGGTATGCACAAGCATGACAAGGTATGCCACGGAGATTTCAACCCAAGTAACATTATTATCACAAATGACGGCAAGGCATACATCCTTGACTGGTCACATGCCACACAGGGTAATGCTTCGGCAGATGCAGCAAGAACATATCTTGTATTTGCACTTGCAGGACAGCAGAAGCTGGCTGATAAGTATCTTGATCTTTTCTGCGAGAAGAGCGGAATCGGCAAGCAGTATGTTCAGAAGTGGCTTCCAATCGTAGCTGCATCACAGTCCGTTAAGGGTAAGCCTGAGGAGAGAGAGCTCCTTCTCAAGTGGGCAAGTGTTGTGGATTACGAATAAAATTACAGGCTTGTTTTTTCGTGAGGTATATGATATTATAATATAACCTGTAAGGGAGTAGTTAGCGTGAATGCGTGGTAAGTCAACAGACTGATGTGATGTGTATACGCACAATGACATCTGGCTTATCTTAAATAACGAGACTTATGTATGGCTTAGTTGTCATACATAAGTCTTATTTTTTGATCTTGGCGAATACATAAGCTTGGAAGCATCACTTCTAAAAGCGGAGCGTGCTCCCGATTTTCATATCTGCCCGGTATGGAAAAGGGCTTACGGGAAACAATTACAAATAAGAAGAATGGAGAATTATGTATGGGCTTACTGGAATTATTTATCTTGGCGGTCGGATTGTCGATGGATGCATTTGCGGTTTCTGTGTGTAAGGGACTTGCAATGAAGCAGATTAATTTTAAGAAGGCAGCTATTGTCGGAGCGTGGTTCGGAGGCTTTCAGGCACTTATGCCGCTTATCGGATGGCTTTTGGGGAGTCAGTTTAAGTCATATATCACGGCGATTGACCATTGGATTGCATTTGTGCTTTTGTTAATCATAGGAGCTAATATGATTAAGGAGTCGTTTGACAAGAGCGAGGAGAGTGCTAATGCATCACTTGGATTTAAGATTATGCTTATGCTTGCAATCGCGACAAGCATTGATGCACTTGCGGTAGGTGTCACATTCGCGTTCCTTGATGTTAATATCTGGTGGGCGATAAGCTTTATAGGCTGTGTGACATTTATTTTGTCGGCAGCAGGTGTTAAGGTCGGAAGTGTGTTCGGAGTTAAGTATAAGTCAAAGGCGGAGCTTGCAGGAGGAATTATTCTTATACTCATAGGAACAAAGATTCTGCTTGAGCATCTTGGAGTTATCAATTTCTAAAATATTTTGTGAAAGAAAATAAAATGGCGTGTGAAAATGATTGATTCATGTTTCACGCGCCATTTAGATTATAAAGTTAATATGAACATACTGTTTTATGCAGCCACAGTTTTCATAACCTTGGATTTTTCTACCGCCTTAACGATTGTGATTGCAACAGCAATCTTAACAAGGTCAGGGAGAATATAAGGTGTAACGCACCAGGCAAGAGCACTTGAGATTCCGACAGCACTCTTAGTGTTGGTATATACAATGATAAACCATGCTGTACCGAAAGCGTAGCAGAGAATAAGTCCGATTACCATTGATATTGCAAGGACAGGTACGCTTTTGCCGAACTTCTTTGTTATAAGACCTACGCTGAGTGCGGTGAAGATAAAGCCGATTATGTAACCGCCCGTTGTTCCGAGAAGCACTTCGACACCACCCTTCATTCCTGCAAATACAGGAAGTCCGATAACTCCTAATAAGCAGTAAACGATGATAGCTGTGAGGCCGTTTTTAAGACCGAGTATGCCGAGGGCTGTGAATATGGCGAAGGTCTGAAGTGTGAACGGTGCAAGTGGTGCAGGCATTGGAATCGTGATCCATGCGCATACCGCTGTCAGTGCCACGAAAAGGGCGATGAGAGCGATTTCTTTGGTGGTGTAAATTGATTTTTTCATGATGTCCTCCAAAAGGTAATTGAATAAATTGTGATTGTGCTCAACGCACTTTTTTGAGTATAAAGCAGAAAAAACGAAATGTCAACTAAATTATAACTAAAGGTTGACAATTTGCATAATATATACCGCATATTTGAAAAAGCCTTGAAATTTAAGGTATGAATGTATAGACGAAAAGGAAAAATATGTGTATACTACATAGAGTTGAATTAAAATAGGGTGATAATTTGCACATGGTGTCATCAAACAGAAAAAGAAAAATGAGGATTTACTATGAGTATACTTAGCGTTGAACACTTGAGCCATGGATTTGGCGACAGAGCTATTTTTAAGGATGTGTCCTTCAGACTGTTAAAAGGAGAGCATATAGGGCTCATCGGCGCCAACGGCGAGGGAAAGTCAACATTTATGAGCATAATAACGGGAAAGCTCATGCCTGATGAGAGCAAGGTGGAATGGGCGAAGAATGTGAAGGTCGGGTACCTTGACCAGCACGCCGTTCTTACGAAGGGCATGACCATAAGGGATGTGCTTAAAAGTGCATTTGCAGACCTCTTTGCAATGGAGGAGAGGATGAATCACATCTGTGATGTCATGGCGGAGGGAACTGCCGAGAACATGGATGAGATGATGGAGGAATTAGGTGTCATTCAGGAGCTTCTCATGGCGCATGACTTCTATATTATTGACTCGAAGGTTGACGAGGTCGGAAGAGCACTTGGACTTGAGGACATCGGAATGGATAAGGATGTCACGGAGCTTTCGGGAGGTCAGAGAACGAAGGTGCTTCTTGCAAAGCTTCTGCTTGCCAAGCCTGACATTCTTCTTTTGGACGAGCCTACGAACTATCTCGATGCGGTGCATATAGAGTGGCTTAAAAGATACCTTATTGAGTACGAGAACGCTTTTATATTGATTTCACATGATATTCCGTTCTTAAACAGCGTTGTAAACCTTATCTACCACATGGAAAATCAGGAGCTCAACCGCTATGTTGGCGACTATGACAAATTCATGGAAGTCTATGAAATGAAGAAGGCACAGCGCGAGGCTGCATACAACAGGCAGCAGAAGGAGATTGCTGAGCTTGAGGATTTCGTAGCGAGAAACAAGGCGAGAGTTGCGACAAGAAATATGGCGATGTCAAGGCAGAAGAAGCTCGACAAGATGGACATTATAGAGAAGGCTGTCGAGAGACCGAAGCCTGAGTTTCATTTTATGGAGGCGAGGACACCGGGAAGATACATTATTCAGACGAAGCAGCTTGTCATAGGCTATGATGAGCCGCTTTCAAGACCTCTTGATTTTACGATGGAGCGCGGGGAGAAGGTTGTTCTCTTCGGTGCGAACGGTATCGGTAAGACGACGCTTTTAAAGAGCATATTAGGGCTTGTTCCTGCAATTTCGGGCGAGGTTGAGCTTGGAGATTATATGGAAATCGGATATTTTGAGCAGGAGATGGCACCGGGAAACAGAAATACCTGTATCGAGGAGATTTGGAAAGAATTTCCGGGGTACACGCAGTATCAAGTGCGCTCGGCACTTGCAAAGTGCGGACTCACGACGAAGCATATCGAGAGTCAGGTTCAGGTATTGAGTGGTGGTGAGCAGGCAAAGGTGAGACTCTGCAAGCTTATCAACCGTGCTTCGAATGTACTTCTCTTAGACGAGCCTACGAACCACCTTGATGTGGACGCGAAGGACGAGCTCAAGAGAGCATTAAAGGAATATAAAGGAAGCATACTTCTGATATGCCATGAGCCGGAGTTCTATGACGGACTTGCGACGAGAGTGGTTGACTGTTCAGAGTGGAGCTTGAGAGTGTGAAAGGAGCAGGAGGCTTATGACAGATGGAAAAAAGCTGAGAAAAATATGCCTGTTTTTCACTCTTATAAGTGTGTGTGCGCTGCTTGCAGGCTGTAGGAAGGAGAACAGTCAGACGGATGAACCGCTTGTGGTGAAGATAGGCGTGCTGCTTGACTTTACGGGAGATAAGGCAGAAGAATCCGAGCAGATGTATAAGGCGTGTGAGCTTGCTGTGGATGAAATCAACGGAGCGGGCGGAGTTCTTACCGAGAAGCTTGAGGTCATGCTTGTAAAGAAGGACGACGGCGGAGATTACATGAACTCGGTGGCAGGCTACTACCAGCTTGTCGAGGAGGGCGTGTGCGCGGTCATCGGAACGAACAATTCAAAGGGAGTTGAGGAGCTTATAAAGGCAAGCTCGAACTCAAATGTTCCGATAATCACTCCTTCCGTGACGGAGGATTTTGTCGTTGACGCGGCGAACTTCATGTATCAGTCGTGCATATCGGACAAGTACATGACCGAGGCACTTGTGAGCTTTGCGGACGATGAGCTTGATTTTTCTAAGGCATCGATACTTTACTCGGCGCAGGACGAGAGAGAGATTTCTCTCTATGAGGATTTCGCGGCAGCGGCATTGAAGCAGCGGCTTGAGTTGGCTTATGCAAAGGAGCTTGCGGACTATGATAAGGACAGCGTGAAGGCGGCAGTCACGGCGGTTATGAACGCAGAAGCACAGATTATATTTGTTGCCGGAGACTTAGAGGCACTTGACATAGTGATGAGCGAGGCGCACAGTCAGGGCTATGACGGCGTGTTTCTTGTGAGGGAGGACTGTGCTGACGGACTTACGACGACCTATGGCTACGAGGTGTATGCTCCGGTTGAGGATGTGCGCCCCGCTTATGATGCGGTGTATTTTATAAGGGATGCAATAGAGGCGGGACATCTTGCAACACCGACCTCAATTGCATTGAAGCTGCCTTTCCTGGAGGGAAGCACGGCGTATGGAGAGTACACAATAGGTGCTTACGGGGATGTGGATAAATCAGTTGATATTCTGCGTGTGACGAACGATAAAAGAAATTATGCAGGCACGATTTTTGAGTAAAAACGGAGAGGAAAGATATGAAAAAACTACTTATATATCTTAAAAGCTATAAAAAAGAGACGATTCTGGCGCCTCTGTTCAAGATGCTTGAGGCATCATTTGAATTGTTCGTACCGCTTGTAATTGCGGCTATAATTGATACCGGAATTGAGAACAAGGATATTCCGTATATTGCAAGAATGGCTGTTCTGCTTGTTGTGCTTGCCGTTATCGGACTTGCGTGCTCGCTCACGGCACAGTACTTTTCGGCGAAGGCGGCGGTAGGCTTTGCGGCAAAGCTTAAATCGGCTCTGTTCGCACATATAGAGGGTTTGTCCTTCAAGGAAATAGATACGCTCGGAACATCGACACTCATCACGAGAATGACGAGTGACATCAATCAGGTTCAGTCAGGAGTCAACCTTGTGCTCCGACTTTTCCTCCGTTCACCGTTCATCGTGTTCGGTGCAATGATAATGGCATTCACAATCGACGTGAAGGCGGCGCTCATATTTGTTGTTGCGATTCCGCTTCTTGCCATCGTGGTTTTTGGAATCATGCTTGTAAGTATTCCTCTTTTTAAGAAGGTACAGGGAGCACTCGACAACGTGCTCGGAATCACAAGACAGAACCTTACGGGTGTGCGTGTAATCCGTGCATTCAACAAGGAACAGAGCGAGATAGAGAACTTTGACGAGAAGAACGACACTCTCACGGGACTTCAGAAGTTCGTCGGAAAGATTTCGGCACTCATGAACCCTGTGACATTTGCTATAGTAAACGGAGCTATAGCGGCTCTTATATGGGTTGGAGCAATCCGTGTTGATGCGGGCATTCTCACCCAGGGACAAGTTGTTGCGCTTGTAAACTACATGTCCCAGATTCTTGTAGAGCTCATAAAGCTTGCCAACCTCATCATCACGGTGACAAAGGCTGTTGCCTGCGGTAACCGTATCCAGTCTGTATTCGAGATTAAGTCGTCTATGGCTGAGGGCGATAAGCACTACGAAGCCGCTGCAAACGGAGATATGGCTGTTGAGTTTAGGAACGTAAATCTTTGCTACAACGAGGGTGCCGACAACTCACTCACGGGGATTGATTTTTCCGTGAAGAAGGGTGAGACGATAGGTATCATCGGTGGTACGGGTTCAGGTAAGAGCTCACTTGTCGGACTCATCCCGAGATTCTACGATGCGACACAGGGCGAGGTGCTTGTTGACGGAGTAAATGTAAACGAGTACGGCTTTGACGAGCTTAGAGAGCATGTCGGAATAGTAATGCAGAAGGCGGTTCTTTTTAAGGGAACAATCCGTGAAAATCTCAAGTGGGGCAAAAATGATGCGACGGATGAGGAGCTTTGGGCGGCACTTGACGCTGCACAGGCGAGGGAGTTCGTCGAGACAAAGGACGGAGGACTTGACTTTGAGATAGCGCAGGGTGGAAAGAACCTTTCGGGTGGTCAGAAGCAGCGTCTCACAATCGCGAGAGCACTTGTGAGAAAGCCAGACATCCTTATTCTTGATGACAGTGCATCGGCACTCGATTATGCGACGGACGCCAAGCTGCGCGCCGCTATAGCTGCACTTCCGGGCAACATGACCGTGTTCATAGTATCACAGCGTACCGCTTCAATCATGCACGCGGATAAGATTATTGTGCTTGATGACGGACAGATGGTAGGAATGGGAACACAGGATGAGCTGCTTGAAAATTGTGAGGTATATAAAGAAATATACAACTCACAGTTTAAAACAACAGCGGTAAAGGAGGCTTAATGCTATGGCAAAGGTCAGAAAATTAACAAGCGATGACAAGAGTACCATTGTCAAGGTGCTTAGATATATAAAGAAATATTATGTTTTCCTCATTTTTTCAATACTGCTTGCGGCAGTGACGGTAGCATGTACACTGTATGTGCCGATTCTCACAGGTAATGCCATTGACCTTATCATTAAGCAGGGTTTTGTGGATTTTGACGGAATACTCGCAATAATCAGAACAATGATAATCGTAATTCTCATCGGTGCGCTTGCACAGTGGCTTATGAACGTGTGCAACAACAAGATTACTTACAACGTAATCAGGGATATTCGTACCGAGGCAATAAGAAAGATAGAAATTCTTCCGCTCAAGTATATTGACGGGCATCCTTACGGTGATGTTGTGAGCCGTGTAATTGCGGATGTTGACCAGTTCGCTGACGGACTTTTGATGGGATTTACACAGCTCTTTACCGGAGTGATAACAATACTCGGAACCCTTGGATTCATGCTTACCGTGAGTGTTCCGATTACACTTGTGGTCGTATGTGTGACGCCGCTCTCACTTTTTGTTGCCGCATACATCGCAAAGAACACACACACAATGTTCAAAAAGCAGTCTGAGACAAGAGGAGAGCAGACTGCAATCATCGATGAGATGGTAGGAAACTTAAAGGTAGTAAAGGCGTACAGTCAGGAGGACGAGGTAAAAGAGAAGTTCGACGAGGTAAACGACAGACTCGAGAAGTGCTCATTAAAGGCGATATTCTTCTCATCGATAACGAATCCTTCTACAAGATTTGTAAACAGTATCGTGTATATGCTCGTTGCACTTGTGGGTGCAATTTTTGCGGTCAAGGGCAGATTAAGTGTAGGTAACCTTTCATGTATGTTGAGCTATGCTAACCAGTACACCAAGCCTTTCAACGAGATTTCGGGCGTTGTGACGGAACTCCAGAACGCACTTACCTGTGCGGGAAGAGTTATGGAGCTTATCGAGGAGGAGCCACAGGTTCCTGAGCCGGCAGATGCAAAGACAGTTGTTGCTGACGGACATGTTGAGCTTGCTGATGTATATTTTTCTTATGTTCCTGATCAGAAGCTTATCGAGAACTTCAATCTCACGGTTAAGCCGGGACAGCGTATAGCAATCGTTGGACCTACGGGCTGCGGAAAGACGACACTTATCAACCTTCTCATGCGCTTCTACGATGTCAATTCAGGAAGCATAAAGGTTGCAGGCAATGATATAAAGGACGTCACAAGAGGAAGTCTGAGAAAGTCTTACGGAATGGTGCTTCAGGATACTTGGCTTAAAAACGGAACAATAAGGGACAACTTAAAGATGGGTAAGCCGGATGCGACGGACGAGGAAATGATTGCCGCAGCGAAGGCTTCACATGCACACAGCTTCATAAAGAGACTTCCGCATGGATACGACACCGTACTCAACGAGGACGGAGGAAGTCTTTCACAGGGACAGAAGCAGCTTCTCTGTATTGCAAGAGTAATGCTCTGCCTGCCGCCTATGCTTATACTTGACGAGGCAACTTCATCAATCGATACAAGAACCGAGATTAAGATTCAGGAAGCGTTTGCGAGGATGATGAACGGCAGAACAAGCTTTATCGTTGCACACAGACTTTCAACAATACGAGAGGCGGATGTCATTCTGGTTATGAAGGACGGACATATTATTGAACAGGGTAACCATGACACACTTCTTGCAAAGGGCGGTTTTTATTCACAGCTTTACAACAGCCAGTTCTAGTTAAAAATACGGCAGACAGGAGAGGCAGGACATATGACAGGAAAGAGAATTGTAGTAAAAGTAGGAACATCCACGTTGACTTACGCGACAGGGCATCTCAACATAAGAAGAGTTGAGAAGATTGTCAAGACGATTGCAGACCTTCAGAATGCGGGCAATCAGATGATACTTGTTTCGAGTGGCTCAATTGCACTTGGAATGAGCAAAATCGGGCTCAGGGAGCGTCCTAAGGACACACCCGGAAAGCAGGCGTGTGCCGCTGTGGGACAGTGTGAACTCATGGATATGTACGATAAGCAGTTCTCGGAGTATGGCGTGACGGTTGCGCAGCTACTTCTGACTAAGTATGTTCTCCTCGAGGACAGGAGAAGAAATGTTGAGAATGCGATGGCAAAGCTTATTGAGCTGGGCGTCATCCCGATTGTCAACGAGAATGACACGGTGGCGATAGACGAGCTCGAGCTCGAGGTGGGCGAGAACGATTCGCTCGCGGCTATAGTGGCTTCGGTCGCAAAGGCAGACACGCTCGTGATCATGTCGGACATCGACGGTCTTTATGATAAAGATCCTCATAAATACGAGGATGCCAAGCTTATCGATGAGGTTCACGGAATAACCGACGAGATAAGGGCACTCGCGGGAGGAGCGGGCTCTAAGCTTGGAACGGGCGGAATGGCTACGAAGCTGAAGGCGGCTTCAATCGCCAACGATAACGGTATAGACATGGTCATCATTAACGGCGACAAGCCGGAACTTCTGTACGATGTGAGTGAGGATAAAAAGGTGGGAACACGCTTCTACGCGAGGTAAAATAAATGCTTTTTGCATCGATGGTTTTTCTGTGGGTATTTCTGCCCACAGTTATAGTTGTAAATGCGCTCCTGTCGCTTATTAAGGATGAGAGGCTTTGCCGCACCTTAAAAAATATATGGCTCCTTATCGCAAGTTTAGTATTTTATGCGTGGGGCGGAATATACTATGTGCTCATAATGCTCTCGTCGATAGCAATCAACTATGCGGCGGGGCGGCTTATGGAGAAGCGGCGCAGGAAGAGCACACTTGTGCTCGCGATAGTATTAAATCTTATGATACTGTTCTTCTTTAAGTATTTTAATATGCTCATCGTGGTGCTCGAGAATCTGCTCGTGCTGTTTTCGGGAAAGGAAAGCGCGGCGGATAGCCTGCACGCGATGTTCATGATGCAGGGGACGGGGCAGCTCGGAATCATGGAGATTGTTCTGCCTATCGGAATTTCCTTTTTCACGTTTCAGGCAATGTCCTATGTGGTTGACGTGTACAAGGGAAAGGCAGAGGTTCAGAAGAACATTGTCAAGTTCGCACTTTATGTAGCATTCTTTCCGCAGCTCATTGCGGGACCGATTGTGAAGTACAGTGATGTGGCAGGGCAGATTGAAGACAGAAAAGAGAGCATTGCAATGTTCGCGTCGGGGCAGAGACGCTTTATATGCGGGCTTGCAAAGAAGGTTCTCCTTGCAAATACGTTTGCGCTGACGGCGGATGCGGTCTGGAAGTTAGAGCCTGCTAAGATGGGAAGCGCGGTGGCATGGCTTGGAGCACTTGCCTACACAATGCAGATTTACTATGATTTTTCGGGATATTCGGACATGGCGATAGGGCTTGGAAGAATGTTCGGGTTCAGATTCAGGGAGAATTTCGCGTATCCGTACACCTCGCTCTCGATACGGGAGTTCTGGAGAAGATGGCATATCTCGCTATCGTCGTGGTTTAAGGAGTATGTGTACTTTCCGCTCGGAGGCAGCAGGTGCAGCGCGGCAAAGACATACCGAAACATATTTATCGTGTTTTTGCTGACCGGAATATGGCACGGCGCGAATTTTACCTTCCTTCTGTGGGGCATCATGTATGCGGTTTTGCAGGTGCTTGAGAGATTGTTTCTCGGAAAGCTGCTCGACAAAAATCCCGTAAAGCCGATTAATTTTATATACACAATGCTCATGGTCATACTCGGATGGGTGCTTTTCAGGTCGGACAACATAATATATGCAGTTCATTACATAGCTGCGATGTTCGGCGCATACAATCATAGCGTGAATGTCATAGCGGGAGGCGGGCTGTACCAGTGCCTCGGATTTTTGTCGATGGAGCTTATAATCGCGTTTGCCGCAGGACTTTTGGGAATGGGATTTTTGCAGAGAGGCTTAAAAAGAGTGTATGACGGCGTAAAAACGAAGGAATGGTTTATGATACTTGATATGCTTGTAATGGCGGGACTTCTTATGCTGTGTATATTGCGCGTGGTGAGCGGAACATACAATCCTTTCATTTATTTCCAGTTTTAAAAAGTGCTTGACAATCCGAGAATGATTAATTATTATAACCTTATCGCAATAAGAAAAGCAATGATGGGAAGAAGTAGATTTTCTAAGAACCTACAGAGAGCTGCCGGCTGGTGAGAGGCGCAGAGGTAACGGAGGATTGAATACATCCCGGAGCATCGCACCGAATGAGAGATACGAACCGTTGTATATGGTGAGATTTTTCGAGTAGACTGCGACGGCAGCACCCGTTACAGTGCAGGGGTATATTTGTACCTGATGAGGCATCGGATGTGAGTCCGGTGTGAAGTAAGGTGGTAACACGTTAATACGTCCTTACAGCAGTAATCGCTGCTGTAGGGATTTTTTTTGCGGGAAATTCCTTCCTGTAATTCTACGGCGGTGAAATAAAACACACAGAAAGGACATGTGAAAATGGGAATTTATGAAGAGCTTAAGGCGAGAGGTCTTATAGCACAGGTAACTAACGAAGAGGAAATCAGCAAGATGGTTAACGAGGGAAAGGCTACATTCTATATCGGATTTGACTGTACAGCCGACTCTCTCACAGCAGGACATTTCATGGCGCTCACTCTCATGAAGCGTTTGCAGATGGCAGGAAACAAGCCGATTGCATTAATCGGAGGAGGAACGACCATGATCGGTGATCCTTCGGGAAGAACCGATATGCGTAAGATGCTCACCAAGGAAGATATTGAGCACAATGCAGAGTGTTTTAAGAGACAGATGGAGAGATTCATCGATTTCAGTGACGGAAAAGCCCTCATGGTTAACAACGCCGACTGGCTTTTAAATCTCAACTACATCGAGCTTCTCCGCGAGGTGGGAGCATGCTTCAGCGTCAACAATATGCTCCGCGCCGAGTGCTACAAGCAGAGAATGGAGAAAGGTCTCTCCTTCTTGGAGTTCAACTACATGATAATGCAGAGTTACGACTTCTATATGTTATACCAGAAATACGGCTGTAACATGGAGTTCGGCGGTGATGACCAGTGGAGCAACATGCTCGGAGGAACAGAGCTTATCCGCCGTAAGTTAGGCAAGGATGCTCATGCGATGACAATCACGCTTCTCACCGATTCCAACGGAAAGAAGATGGGTAAGACAGCAGGAAACGCAGTATGGCTTGATCCTAACAAGACCTCGCCTTACGATTTCTTCCAGTACTGGAGAAATGTTGATGATGCCGATGTCATGAAGTGTATCAAGATGCTCACATTCCTTCCTCTTGATGAGATCGAGAAGATGGAGAAGTGGGAGGGCAGCCAGTTAAACGAGGCAAAGATGATTCTCGCTTACGAGCTCACCAAGCTTGTTCACGGCGAGGAGGAGGCCGAGAAGGCAAAAGCAGGCGCGCTTGCCATATTCGGCGGTTCAGGTGATTCATCTAACATGCCTACAGTGGAGATTGAGGATGCCGATTTCAGAGACGGCTTCGTTGACATTCAGACACTTCTTGTCAAGGCAGGTCTCTGTCAGTCGCGTGGTGACGCAAGAAGAAACGTAGAGCAGGGCGGTGTCACGGCCAACGATGAGAAGGCGACTCTCGACACGAAGTTCACCAAGGATGATTTCGGCGACGGAATCGTGCTCAGAAGAGGAAAGAAGAGCTTCAAGAAGGCGGTTCTTAAGTAGTATATAGTGCTCTATAATGCGGACCATATACATCGTGAGGGTGTATATGGTCTTTTTTGTTGTGATAAAAAATATTTATTATTTTTAAAATAGTATATTGCATTATAGAGTAGTGTGTGATACTATGTAAAAGGCTTATGAAACAGCCGGGCAGTCAGACTGCAGAAAGCAAAGAAGGGAGTGTTTGCATGAATACGCAGATGAAGAAAGGTGTTTTAGAACTGTGTGTTCTCTCGATGTTAGGTCAGGGAGACAGATACGGATATGAGCTCACGGAGAGCCTGTCCGAGGAGATGTCAATCGCGCCGGGAACACTGTATCTGATACTCAAGAGGCTCAAGGATGATGATTGTGTTGAGACATATCTGGTAGAATCGGAGGCGGGACCTGCGAGAAAATATTATCACCTGACTGATAAGGGAGTTGGGGCGATGAGAGAGCAGAGAGAGGAATGGCAGCAGTTTGTAAAGATTGTTGACAAATTCATAGGAGAATAAGGGAGGGAAATATCATGACAAGAGCAGAATACATGGAAGAGCTGGCACAGGGGCTTAAAGCGTATGACGAGGAGTTCGCGCTTGACATAATAGAGGATTACAGGAGACATTTCGATGAGGCGGCAGCGGACGGAAGAAGTGAGGAGTCCGTATGCGAGGAGTTAGGCAGCGTTGAGGATTTTTTAAAGGATATTCCCGAGGAGTTTAAAAAGCAGGATGAGGCAGAGGAAAATAAGTCTGATGAGGCTGACAATAACAGCGACTTTGACAAGTTTGCAAACGACCTCGGAAAGCTGATAAGCGAGGCGGGCAGGGCAGCAGGCAAAGCCGGAAAGGCAGCAGGCAAGGCAGCGATGAAGGCTGCTAAGAGTGCGGATTCGGCTATAAGCAAGCTCAGCGAGGTTATCGCCGACAAGATCAATGAGGCGGTCAACAAGCAGGATGAGGATTCGGATGATTTTGATGAGGAGCATAAGTTTGACGATGATTTTTCGGTGAACGGGGAGAGTGACGAAAATACTTTTAAGCAGGCTCAGGAGGAAAAGGAGAGCAGCACATCTGAGGGTGCTGAGAGCGAGGATTACGGCATGAATCCGCTCATCGTGTGCAGCTACACAGGCATCAGGGCGTTAAAGATGAGCGTGGTTGAGCCTAACGTCGAGATCAATCAGGGCGATACGCAGGCGGTGACAATCACAATGTCAAGACCGCTCACCAAGAAGGAAAAGATGTCCATGAGCCCGGTTGTGACCATAGAGGACGGCGTGCTCAAGTTCAAGCAGGAAAACAAGAACAAGGCGTTCTCATTTATAAGCTCGGCGTCGAACGAGCCGCTTATATACTATGTGACGGTTCCGGCAGAATTTGAGAAGATAAATATAGCAACAGTCAGCGGTTATATAAATGTCCAGAGTGACATTGTGACAAATGGATGCAAGCTCTCAACTGTGAGCGGCTCTGTTAAGGTTGAAAACGGCATACATGCCGACAAGCTTAAAATCAGTGCAGTGAGCGGTTCAATCAAGGTTTCGGCTCCGCTTGATGCAAAAAAGCAGGAATTGTCGACCGTTAGCGGAAGCGTAAAGGCAGTTATCGAGGGGGATAACTTCAGCGCGGAGACCGTGAGCGGTTCGGTTAAGCTTTCCATCGGTTCGCCGTGCGACGGAAAGGTGAGCACCGTGTCGGGCTCGATTGTCATAAATCTTCTCTCCGACATCGGAATTGACATAAAGAGCTCG
>UQZF01000034.1 GCA_900545455.1 uncultured Eubacteriales bacterium | reverse complement strand
CGACATGTTCGTCCGCGCATCCTTAACAAGATAGTCCTCAAGTGTCACCCTGCTGCCCTGCGTATCTCTTAAGCGCTTTTTCGCGTCAGCATCAATATCCACAACGGCATAGTAGCGCTTTGCGACCTCACCGCCTGTAATCTGCTTCGTGAGAGCCGCTGCCGCCTTGCTGTTCTTCGCGTATAGCACGAGCCCCTCAACAGGTCTGTCGAGCCTGTTAACCGGAGCTATGAAAGGGGTTTTGCTGCCCTTCTTTCTCTCGTAGGTCAAAAGCGCGCTCACCATATCCTGTGAAAAGCCCCTGTCCGCCTGCGTGAGCATGCCTGACGGCTTATGACACACGCAGATATCATTATCTTCATATATAATATGTTCTCTTATGTCCTTCATCAAATCACCGATTACGCCTTGAATCTGTACCCGACGCCCCAAATAGTATCTATGTACTGTGGGTTAGAGGTGTCGAACTCAATTTTCTCTCTTATCTTCTTGATATGCACGGTAACAGTCGCGATGTCACCGATTGACTCCATATCCCAGATCTTGTTAAACAGTTCTTCCTTAGAAAATACATGATTAGGGTTCTGTGCCAGGAATGTGAGAAGGTCAAATTCCTTCGTCGTGAAGGTCTTTTCCTCGCCGTTTACAAATACACGGCGCGCCGTCTTGTCTATCTTGAGCCCTCTGATTTCGATAATGTCGTTCTCCGGCATCGCACTTCCGACAAGTCTCTCATATCTGGCAAGATGTGCCTTAACTCTGGCAACAAGTTCGCTCGGACTGAAAGGCTTGGTCATATAGTCATCGGCACCGAGCCCCAAACCTCTTATCTTGTCTATATCATCTTTCTTGGCGGACACCATAATTATAGGTGTGTTCTTCTTATTTCTTATCGCCTTGCAAATCTCAAAGCCGTCAACTCCCGGCAGCATGAGGTCAAGAATGTACAAATCATAGTCGTTGTCAAGAGCTTCCTTGAGCCCCTTCTCGCCATCATTGCATATAGTCACATCGTAGCTGCTTATCTCCAGATAATCTCTCTCAAGCTCAGCGATACTTTCCTCATCCTCGATAATCAATATTTTACTCATTGCTTCCACTCTCCTGGTTTTTATATTTTCTGAGCACAAAGTGCATTACGGTTCCGGTTCCTTCCTTGCTCGTCGCCCATATCTGTCCGCCATGGTCGCTTATAATCTTCTTCACAATGGAAAGTCCGATGCCGCTTCCTCCCTGCGCTGAATTTCTTGAAGAATCCGTGCGATAGAACCTGTCAAAAATGTACTGGACATCTTTCTGTGCAATTCCCTTTCCGTTGTCCTCAATCTCGAACTGCACAAAATCATCCGCATCGCTTATCCTTATGTTGATGATTCCCTTTCTGTCCGGCGACATATACTTCACGGAATTGCTTATAATGTTGTTGATTACGCGCTTCAACTGTTCCGGATCAGCGATTATCACCGCCGCTTTGTCCGCGTAATTGAAATATCCAAGCTCAATGTTCTTAGAATCAAGCTCAACCTTGAGCTCACTTATGCAATCGTCAAAATAATCGGCGACATTAATCTTGTTAAAATTATATGGTATCTTATTTGCATCAATCTTGGAATAAAGCGTAAGCTCATTTATAAGCTTATCCATATCCACTGTCTTATTATATATCGTTCTGACATATCTGTCCATCTTCTCCGGTGTATCCGCGACGCCGTCCATGATTCCCTCGACGTAGCCCTTGATAGCGGTCATAGGTGTCTTTAAGTCGTGAGAGATATTGCTTATGAGCTCGCGGCTCTCCTTGTCATTCTGAATCTTCTCCTCCGCCGACTCCTTTAACCTCTTTCTCATGACCTCGAAGTCGTCGATGAGTTCTCCGATTTCATCATGTCTCTTGTTCTTCAACGTAAAGTCAAGATTGCCCTCCGTTATGTTGTGGGTTGCATCCCTAAGCTTCTTGATAGGCGATACAAGTCCTCTGTACACCCAGACACTTATACATCCGCTCGCCGCAATAAGAATGATTGCAAGACACATAAGGAAAAGAATGACCATGTTCTTGACCTGCGGAACAATGTGCTCTATGTGTGTTATAATGTAAAGCCTTCCCTCTTTTCCGTCGCTGCACTTGAAAAGCACTCTGTTGACAAGCATCTGCAGATTACCGCCTAAGTACATTCCACCCTGCAAGCCGTCCAGCTGTCCGAGCTTTTCCAGCTTAGCAAGCTCCTCATACAGCTCATCCTCAAGCGTCTCATCGTTATAATTTGAAAAAACATACTGTCCGTCAAGGTTCACGATAATATCCGTCGAGTCGTTCGTGAGCCCGTTGCAGTACTCCGTAAGATAATCCGAATCGCACAGCAGGTCGGGATTGGCATCCCTCACCGCCTCAAGCTCATTCTGTATGCTTGAGTTGACCGCATTGAACGCAAGCATCGGGTTAAACATAACCGTGTAGGTGTTCATATCTATCTTGTAGGTGTGGTAGATGGTCTTTAGCTTATAGGTTCCAAGACTTAAAACCGCAACTATAAGAATTATCGGAACTATACACAGCATGCAGAATGCAAGCTGCATTTTTGTCTTTAACTTCATTATCCGTTACCTCTTTATCACATAATGACCGCGCATACCAAAAAGACGCACAAGCCATGCTTATGCGTCTATTGTATCACATTATTGTGTGCGAGTTTATAAATTAAATATAAACAATTACAAATATTTCTTTAAAACGTCAACCTTGTCAAGTTTCTCCCAAGGCACATCAATATCATGACGACCGAAATGTCCGTAAGCTGCCGTCTGCTTGTAAATAGGACGTCTGAGGTCAAGCATCTTGATGATTCCGGCAGGTCTTAAATCAAAATTCTCTGCCACTATCTCCGAAAGCTTCTCGTCAGACACCTTGCCTGTGCCGAAGGTATCAATGTTGATTGATGTAGGCTGCGCAACACCGATTGCGTAGGAGAGCTGAATCTCACAACGCTCTGCAAGTCCTGCGGCAACTATGTTCTTTGCAACATAACGTGCTGCGTAAGCTGCGGAACGGTCAACCTTAGTGCAGTCCTTTCCTGAGAATGCTCCGCCGCCGTGACGTGCGAATCCGCCGTAGGTGTCAACGATAATCTTACGTCCCGTAAGTCCGCTGTCTCCGTTAGGTCCGCCGATTACAAAACGTCCTGTAGGATTAATGTACATCTTTGTTTTGTCATCAACAAGCTCCTTAGGAAGAATCTCATCGAATACATACTTCTTTATGTCCTCGTGAATCTGCTCCTGTGTCACATCAGGATCATGCTGTGTCGAGAGAACTACAGCGTTGAGATGTACGGGCTTGTTGTTGTCATCGTACTCAACGGTAACCTGTGTCTTGCCGTCCGGACGAAGATACTTTAATGTTCCGTCCTTTCTCACCTTGGTGAGCTGTCTTGCAAGTCTGTGTGCAAGTGCGATAGGATATGGAATATATTCCTCTGTCTCATTGGTAGCATATCCGAACATCATACCCTGATCTCCGGCACCTATAGCCTCAATCTGCTCATCAGTCATCTGATTTTCCTTTGCCTCGAGTGCCTTGTCAACGCCCATTGCAATGTCAGGTGACTGCTTGTCGAGCGATACCATAACGGCACATGTGTTGCCGTCGAAGCCATACTCTGATTTGTTGTATCCTATATCTGTTACAGTCTTTCTGACAATAGCAGGAATATCAACATTTGCCTTGGTTGTAATCTCACCCATAACCATAATGAAACCTGTGTTGGTGAGTGTCTCACAGGCTACACGGCTCATCGGATCCTGCTCGAGCATTGCATCGAGGATGGCATCCGATACCTGGTCACAGATTTTGTCAGGATGTCCTTCGGTTACCGACTCTGAAGTAAATAAATAACTCATCTGAAATCTCCTTTCGATTTGTACAAAATAATTAAAAGTGTTAGTAGGATTAAAAAAAGTCCACATAAGTGGACTTGAATAATACTAATCAAATCCTCTTATTGTTCGAGCCATCTCCGCCGCATTGTACATGCAGCACCAATGGCATATCTCGCTCAGGCTGGCACCTTCCGAACCGGGGTTGCCGTGACTTCACAGATCCTATGTATCTCCATCACTCTGAATAAGGGATAAATCTTCTATGAACTTTTTGTATATAAACTATAATATATCGGAGCTCAATAGTCAATAGTGCACATTGCAATAAATTATCTTTTTATTATTCTTTCTTTTCGTCTTTTTATATAGCTTCTTGTTGCCATAATTTTTTAAAAATGGTATAATATTACTGAAATTCATGATTCTCGTGTTTTATTGCGAATCAAATAACACAGAGACGCATGTACGCCTCGGATAGGAGAAAATATGAAGAACCAAAGAGCCGTTTTCCGGGAAAAGTTTCTTAACAGAAAGCTTTCCTACAAAATCTCGGCCGCAACAGGCATACTGCTTGCTTGCTTTCTTACGGTGCTTATCATCATAAGTGCCTCAATAGCCGGAAGTTTTTTAAGCAAAAGCATTAAAAGTGAATTTGAAGGGGTTGCCGCACAGAACGGAGTTGTAGTCCAGAATGTACTCACAACCGCTTCCGATACGGCGCAGATACTTCAGGACTACATTGTTGAAAAATACGATGAGTTCGAGAAAAACGGCTACAACGGTCGAACCGCCAAGAGCGAAGTCTACGATGTGAATCTCCAGGAGATGAATAAGCAGATTGAGGAGATGATTATTTCCGTAGCCAGAACCACAGCCACATCCAATGACAAGATTGCGGGTATCGGAGTGTTCTTTGAACCGGATGCCTTTGACCCTGCAATCAAGGATTACACTATTTACATAAGCGAGAGCGATCCTTCCAATCTTCAGAGTTACGGTTCTTATGACTCTTATGGTTCACAGGATTATTACCGACAGGCAGCTGCAAGCCAGATGAATTCTTTCACCGACCCTTATTACGATCAGGGTATCAATATGGTAAGTGCTTCTTTTCCTATTTATATATAAGAATCAGACATACGGTGTAATCCTCGTAGATATCAATGTTGACACTTTCAGTGAGCTTACTTCATCCGATGCCGATTACCCGAGTATGTATGTCGATGTTCTCACATCTGACAGCACAATGGTATATGACAGTGAATCCAATGAATATATAGGCACAAGACTTACAGATCTTATATCTGCCAAGCAGTATGCCAAGATTCAGGCAGGAATCGACACAGGCAAGGCTTTCTCCGTGAGCACCAAGAAGGATGACGGAACAAGCATTGTGCGCTTCTATTCACCTATCAACGCATGCGGGCAGACATGGTGGGCCGCAAGTGCTCTTTCCAAGTTCGATTTGTCCAAAAAGACTATTCTTCTGGTTGCCCTTATGACCGTAATCGCTCTGGGTACACTCGGTGCCATTGTATTCATAAGCCGTCGTCTTGTTGTAAAGTATCTCAAGCCGATAGACAGTGTTGTCAATGTTGCCGACAAGCTCGCTATGGGTGATTTCTCCGCAACGCTTGACGCAACTTACGACGATGAAATCGGAGAACTTTCCAAGACCTTCTCCGACATGTCATCACGTCTCAAGGAAATCATTGCAGATATCACACGAGGACTCAACGAGATGGCATCCGGCAATTTCAACCTCACAACGGAAGTTGATCATATCGGTGATTTCAAGGCGATTGAGGACGCACTTTTAACAGTTGTCAACGACATGTCCGACACGCTCAGGGAAATCAATCAGGTTGCCGACATGGTTTCCGCCAATGCGAGCCAGCTCTCCGACGGTGCACAGTCCATCACAGAGGGTGCCACAGACCAGGCAAGTTCCGTTGAAGAACTTCAGAGCACCATTGAGACGGTATCCGAACAGGTACATAAGAACGCAGACAATGCCAATGCAGCCAACAATATGGCCAAGGTTGTCGGGACCGACATCATGGCAAGCAACGAAGATATGCAGCAGGTTGTGCATGCAATGGACACAATCAACGAAGCCGCAAGACAGATCAGCGGAATTATCAATACAATCAACGATATTGCTTCTCAGACCAATCTTCTTGCTCTCAACGCTTCCATTGAGGCTGCAAGAGCCGGAGATGAAGGCAGAGGTTTCGCTGTTGTTGCTACACAGGTCGGCAACTTAGCCTCACAGAGTGCTGAAGCAGCCAAGAGCTCCAATGACCTCATCATTCAGGCTCTTAACGCAGTCGAAGCCGGCAAGCGTATGGTTGACCAGACCGCCGCAAAGCTTATCGAATCCGTTGATAAGACCAATATCCTTGTTGATAATATTGCCCGGATATCCTCAGCATCCGCCGAACAGGCAGATGCCCTCAACCAGATATCTCAGGCCGCAGACCAGATTGCCGCTGTTGTTGAGGAGAACACGGCTATGGCAGAGGAGAGCTCCGCAAGCAGCGAGGAGCTCGCTGCACAGGCTGAGAAGTTAAAAGATTTGGTAAGTGCATTCAAGCTTCTCGAAAAATAACATAAAAACCACGACACAAAGGAGTACTTATGGCTAAGAAGATTCTTTTTTCATTTGAAGTAAAACCGGGAATGGTAATTGCCGAGGACTTATACAACCCTGCAGGTCAGCTTGTCCTCCGGCGGGCTTTGTCCTTGACGAAGCAACCATATCCAAGCTCGAATATTATACGATTCTTGAAGTCCCGATTGATGACAGTCCTGCTCCGGCTGCCAAACCGGCTGCTCCTGCCAAGGCAGCTCCGGCTGCCAACGACAGCTATTCGGACAAAATTAAGAAAAGTGAGGATTTTAAACAGTTCAAGGCACAGTATGAGACTTCAATATCCAACCTGACCTCTGTTATCACGCAGTCCATATCGTCGGGACAGCCGATCAACACCGATTCCATATATGCCGACACGGCGGAGCTTATAACTTCATCAAAGAATACTATTCACATCTTTGACATCATCCATAATCTCCGCAATTACGACGATATAACCTCTACTCACAGTCTGAATGTTGCGCTTATATCCAATATTCTCGGCAAATGGCTCGGTATTACAGGTGATGATCTCAAGGTGCTCACGGTTGCAGCTCTTCTTCACGATATCGGGAAATTCACCATACCTAAGGAGATTCTCAACAAACCGGGCAAACTTTCCGACGAGGAATATCAGCTTATGAAAGAGCATGTAAAGAGGGGCTATGATATTCTCAGGAATCAGCCGCTTGACATAAGAATCAAGGAAGCATGTCTTCTTCACCATGAGCGCTGCGACGGCTCCGGATATCCTTTCCATGCCGATGCGGCAAGAATTACTCCATTCGCCAAGATTATAGCAATCGCCGACGTATATGACGCCATGACTGCATCGAGAAGTTACCGCGGTGCATTTTGTCCGTTTGATGTTATTGAACTGTTCGATAAAGAAGGACTTAACAAGTATGATCCTCATTATCTTATGACATTCCTCAACAGAATATCTTCGACTTATCTTCACAACAACGCCCGTCTCAGCGATGGCCGCGTCGGTGAGATTGTAATGATAAATCCTATGTGTCTGTACCGCCCGATGATAAAGATTGGAAACGAATTTATCGATTTGCTCAAACATCCGGAACTTAAAATTGTTGCAATTGTATAGTATATTTGCACAAGAAGCTGCCTTCGTCGGCAGCTTCTTGTATTTTCTTTTCCAATTCTTAGCAAAGCCATTGACATTTAATTTTTATTACTATATATTTAATTACAGAGACTAGGCTTTTATTCCTAGTTTTTTTCAAGGCTAGGACTTACAACCTGAAAAAAATATAAGGAGAAACAATTATCATGGAAGAAAAATTAAGACACGTGAGCATTGAGAAGAAGCTTCGCTATGGTTTTACAAGCGTCCTCATTGCAACCGCAATTATTTTTATTGCAGCAATCGCATCACTTACAACAGTTTTGGTCCAGTTCAGAAGTTTTTACACAACCGCATATCATAACGACGTACTTCAGATGGAAATCAGAAAAGACCTTCAGATGATAGGCAAGATGGTTCTCTGGTCACTCACAACGGATGACACCGCACTGACCAATGAGAAGCTTGACCTCGCAGACCAGTATGCAGCCGGCCTTGCAACCAATCTTGATGCTCTCGAGGCAAGCTATCATAATAAAGCCATCGTAGCTGAACTCAACTCAGCAGTTACGGATTTGAAAGCTTCAAGAACGGATCTCATGGCTCTTGCAAGAGAGAACAGGAACGAGGAAGCCCTCGTAATTTTTAACAGTACCTATAACGACCTCACGGAGAAGGTTCAGGATATACTTATCAAGATAGGCAACGCCTCCTCAAGTGCAGCAACTGATGAGTATACGCTTTCAGCTGTTGTGGGAATTTCATCCACGCTTGTTGTAGTTGCCATATTCATTGTCGCATTACTCTTCTCCACAAGAATCCGTAAGTCTATCGTGAGAATCATCGTGCAGCCTGTTGAACAGCTTGAAGCTGCCGCAGCCATGCTAAGAAAGGGTGAACTCAATGTCGACATCACCTACACGTCTGATGACGAATTTGGCTCCCTTGCCAGCAATTTAAGAGAGAGCTGTCATGCACTCCATGAAATCGTATCAGATGCAGGATATATTCTCACAGAAATGTCCAACGGCAACTTTGATATAGCTACCAAGATAGAGGATCAGTATGTAGGCGAATTTGTGTCACTTATTACGGCTATGAGAAAGCTTAACAGACAGCTTGATGAGACACTCAGAAGCATCAACACCGCTTCCGATCAGGTTGCAATCGGTTCATCACAGCTTGCAGAGAGTGCACAGTCACTTGCAGAAGGCGCAACGGAGCAGGCAGGCGCTATCGAGGAGCTCACGGCTACAATCGAGAATGTCACCAACACAGCCTCCAACACGGCTAAGTCCGCTGAGTCCGCAGCCGCAATGGCTAAGGAAGCTCAGGACAATGCAGCAAAGAGCCAGGCTGACCTCGCAGAGCTCACGGAGGCAATGCAGCGTATCAGTGAGACATCACTTGAAATTCAGAACATTATCGGAGATATTGAAGATATTGCGTCACAGACTAACCTCCTCTCTCTCAATGCTTCCATCGAAGCAGCCAGAGCAGGTGATGCAGGAAGAGGCTTTGGTGTCGTTGCTGACCAGATTGGTAAGCTTGCAGACGACAGTGCCAAGTCCGCCGTCAACACAAGAGAACTTATTGCAAAAGCTATTCAGGAAGTCGAGAACGGCAACGCCATCACAAAGAAGACTGTTGCGGTACTCAATGATATTCTCGAGAGCATGAAGCTGTTCGCCACATCAGCCGAGGCATCCAACGAAGATTCCAAGAATATGGCACGTATGCTTGAGGAAATCGAGAAGGCTATAGAGCAGATTTCCGAAGTTGTACAGAGTAATTCAGCATCTGCCGAGGAGACATCCGCAACAAGCGAAGAGCTCTCCGCTCAGTCAGAGACACTTAAAGAACTTGTATCTAAGTTCAAGCTTAGAAACGAATAAAAAATAAGTGCTTATCAGTCTGCGTACTGATAAGCACTTATTTTTTTTATGATGTCTTGAGCACGAACTTTCGTATCTCCTTCTCGCTCTGTACATATTCAATCTTAGCACCAAGCTCCCTGAGCTTTATATCGAAATCCTCATATCCTCTTAAAATATATTTAATGTCATCAACTATCGTTACACCGTCTGCCGCAAGCCCCGCAAGCACCAAAGCCGCTCCTGCGCGCAAATCCGGTGCCGTAACTTCTGCCCCTGTATACCTCTCGACGCCCTTTACAATGGCTGTATTGCCCTCTACAGTGATGTCTGCACCCATCTTGGCAAGTTCATCAACGTACTTAAACCTGTTCTCAAATATTCCTTCAGTGACTATACTCGTTCCCTTTGCAAGAGCAAGAACAACCGTTATCTGTGGCTGTACGTCGGTAGGGAATCCCGGATACGGAAGGGTCTTCACATTGGTGTATTTCATATTGCGGTAGCCCACAACACGCACGGCATCATCAAATTCCGATACTTCACAACCTATCTGCGTCAGCTTAGCCGTGATTGCCTCCAAATGCTTAGGAATAACATTCTTGATGAGTACGTCCCCGCCTGTAGCTGCTGCAGCACACATAAATGTCGCCGCCTCTATCTGATCAGGAATGATTGAGTAAGTCGCACCATGAAGCTTCTGTACTCCCTTAATCCTTATAACATCCGTACCTGCACCCTTGATGTTGGCACCCATACAGTTGAGAAGGTTAGCCACATCGACAACGTGAGGCTCCTTCGCTGCATTCTCTATTATAGTGCTTCCCTCGGCGAGTGTCGCCGCAAGCATTATATTGATTGTCGCTCCCACGGACTCCATATCAAGATATATATGGCTTCCGACAAGCCTGTCCGCCGTCGCGGTAATCATTCCATACGCTGTATCAACCTCAGCACCCATAGCCTTAAAGCCGTTGATGTGCTGGTCTATCGGTCTCGTTCCGATATTGCAGCCTCCCGGAAATGCCACATGTGCATCCTTATATTTTCCGAGAAGGGCTCCAAGAAGATAATATGAACCTCTAATCTTCTTAGCTTTCTCGTAGTCTACAACTGTTGTATTGATAAGAGCTCCATTAATTCTGAATGTGTGTCTGTCTACACGATCCACAACTGCGCCAATACTTGCCACAGCCCCCAAAAGGACCTGTATATCGCTCACATCCGGAACATTCTCTATGGTAACTGTCTCGTCCGCCATAATAGCAGCAGCAATAATGGCAAGTGCCGCATTCTTAGCTCCGATAATATTCACTTCACCACTTAAGGGATTACCACCCTTAATCACATACTGTTCCATTACATACCTCTATATTAGATGTCTTTTTCACACTATATCTATCCTATTATAGCATAAAAGTCGCTTTTGTAAAGGATATTTTTAGATGATGTGCCGTTATGTCATTAAATTAATAAAGCAGAGGAAGTCATCTCCCTCTGCTCTATATTATTACACATTACTTATTCAAATAATCCTTAGGATTCTGTGAATTACCCCAAAGCAGAACCTCAAAGTGGAGATGCGGTCCTGTTACGTTACCGCTCGCACCGGAAAGAGCTATTCTCTGTCCCTGTGAAACTGTCTGTCCAACAGATACCTCTATTGAACTTAAGTGACCATATCTTGTTGTAATTCCATTGCCATGGCTGATATCTACGCACCAGCCGTATCCGCCGTTCCATCCTGCAAGTGTTACGGTACCACCACATGAAGCCTTGACAGCCGTTCCCATCGTTACATACAAATCAATACCTGTATGGAAGCTTCCGACCTGACCTGATACAGGATGAACCCTGTAACCATAGTCAGATGTAATCTGCATTGTACTTACCGGATTGATAAATGTCGGAGGAATGAGTGTTCCTCTCTCAATCACCGTAGGTGTAGCCTCTGTGATTATCGTCTGGCTGATAATCTCTCTGTCGTACTCAACTCCGTTAGATGAGCTCACAACAGCTATAACTTCTCTGTATCCCGGTGTTCCCTGCGTAATTACATTCTGCTGTCCCTGATACATACTGTTATTATCGATATATACAACGTCTGCCTGATATTCTTCGCTGTAAGTAACCTCTTCCTTAACCACAACCGAAATCTCCGGTGTAGGAACCGTAATTGTAAGAAGGTCACCCGGCATAATCACGCTGTTCTCGTCAAGATTCTCATTGAGAGCATACAGCTCGTCAAGAGAAACATTAGTCTTATCTGCGATAGCTGTAAGGCAGTCACCCTGAACAACTTCATAAGTACCTTTCTCTGCCTTCTCCTTGGTTATTTCCTCAAGTGCTTCCTCAACTGTCTTAACATCGTTAGCGTTGCCGCTTGTCTCAATAACCTCAACATTCTCAGCGAAGCCTACATAAAGAACTCCATCCTCGAATACAGTCTCATCCGTAACCTGTACCGTGTCTGTGCCATCGATTGTCGCAAGAACCTTCGCCGCTTCATTCATGGCGATGTCCGCTGTCGTGACATTGACTGTTCGGTGTGACATTCCGTTCGATGTACTGTCAACAAGCTCGACCTGGAAGCCTTCAGCCGCTTCCCCTGCAATTCTGTTCTTGGCTGCCTCTAACAGCGCAATAACATCCGCCTCACTTTTAACCGTCACCATATAATCATCAATTCGTACTGTGTATGCCATATTATCCGGAACGTATGCTGCAGCGGATACCGCGCTGTACAATACATTCTCAAGCTCCGTCTCACTGAGAAGCTTTCCTGTAACATTCTCGTCTGCATAGACCTCAAGATCTGTATCTGCATAGACAATTGTTCCGTTCTCTTCATTAAGTCTGTTTCTGACTGCCTGAAGTGCTGTCCTTGCAGCATCCTCAGAATCGGTAACCGCAACCGGGGTTCCGTTAAGTACAACCGTGTAGCCTGTCGTTCCCTGAGCCATTCGGCTGCCGGTCTCCGCCTGTACAGGCGATGTAAAACGTGTTGCAAATGGTATAACAAATATAACAAATAAGCAAGCAGCTACTGCAACCTTCAGATAAATATTCTTCAATTTTCTGTACTGCCTGGTAAACTTCATATCATCCTCCAAAAAATGTAAGAACTTACTTAACAATTTTGTAACAAATACATACTACCAAGAAATCCTTGATTTGTAAAGGTTTTTTTGTAAAAAACAGGATATTTTTTACGCAGATTGTTACAAAATGTTACAAACATTTAAAAAAATTTGTTAATATTTCCCATTAAGCTCTTACTAAGGATGCAACCGCCCTCGCCGTATCCGCAAGGTTTCGTCCCTGCTCGTCAACCGTAAAATCAGCATACTTTTCATACAAAACGCAACGTTCATCATAAAGGTCTTTGAGTGTCTGTCCTTCCTTAAGCACAACTCCGCGTCCCTCAAGGTTGGACAATCTCTCGTTAATCATCTCGTAGGAGGCTTTGAGATAGACAACGGTTCCTATGTCCTTGAAATGTTTCATCGCATTCTCACCGTACACAACGCTTCCGCCCGGCGCGATGACGGAATGCTCTGCCTCGAGTTCAGCATTTATTCTATCCTCCGTCCTGAGGAACCCATCATTACCCTCGGCGGCAATTATTTCCTTTAAAAGTTTTCCTTCCTTCTCCTGAATCACAAGGTCGGTGTCAATAAAATGATAGCCAAGGATTTTAGCCAGAACCACTCCCACAGTGCTTTTTCCGACTCCCGGCATTCCTATAAGGATAACATTATCTTTTTTCATGTTTTTTAACATCCTTTCGCTTTGGATTTTTCTTCTTGGACGCTGCCGGCTTCTGAACCGAGAATCCGAACTTCCCCAGTTTTTTTCCAAGTTCAAAATACTCGCCGTGCGAATAAGCGACAAGCCCCGATGAATTGAGATTAAATCTTCCGTTCTCATCCATATGTCTGTCATCCACATTCACATTCACAACCTTGGCGAGAAACATCGTGTGGCTTCCGAGCGGCTGCTCGCTCACAACGCGGCATTCTATATTAACGGGACTCTCCATAATTCCCGGAGCCTTGACCACCTTAGATTCCGCCTCATGAAGCTTCATCTCGGCAAATTTATCCACATCTCTGCCTGAACGTACTCCGCAGAAATCCGTAGCATACACAAGTTCCTTGGTAACAAGATTTATTACAAATTCCCCTGTTTCCTTTATGATGTCATACGAGTATCTCTCCGGTCTTACAGATATTGATACCATGGCGGGATTGGTGTTGGTTGTGCCCGCCCATGCAACAGTTATAATATTCGGCTTTTCATTTTCCCTTTTGCAGCTCACCATCACCGCAGGGACCGGGTAGAGCATATTTCCCGGCTTCCAGCTTATCTTTCCCATATATATTTCCTTTTCTTATTATTCATTTGACAGAACCGTCAGGATCTCCGGAATCAACTGTTTCTTACGCGACACAACACCCTCAAGCCTGTACACACCTTCCTCAAGCTTCGGTGCATCAAATCCATTTTCAATGACATCTCCCGCACCGTTTCCGAGTGCTATGAGAAGCGTCTCAGTCGCAATCATGTTCGTGAGCATGAAAAATATCATGTTAATTCCCTGGCTTGCAAGCTGTTCCTTCATGTAAGGCATGATTTTGTCCTTGATGTCTAAGAGTTCCTCCTCGTCCATCGAGGAAATCTGTCCGACGCCAAAGTTGATGTCATTGACCGAGAATCTCTTGTAATCCTGCGAAAAAATCTCCTGCGGTGTCTTGTCCTTTAAGTTGCTTCCCGCACGGAACATTTTTACCGCATACTCCTCAATGTCTATTCCCGCCGTCTCCGCAAGCGCTTTGGCTGCTGCAACATCGGCAGGGGTACAGGTCGGTGAACGGAACATGAGTGTGTCAGAAAGGATTGCCGAACACATGAGTCCCGCCGTCTTTTTGTCTATGTCCACATGATTTTCATTGTACATCTGATATATAATCGTCGCTGTACATCCAAGCGGCTGATTGCGGAAAAATACGGGATTCATCGTCTCAACCGCACCGAGCTTATGATGATCGATAATCTCAAGAATCTCCGCCTGGTCTATTCCGTCGACTGCCTGCTTCGCCTCGTTGTGATCGACCATGATAATCTGCTTTTTGCCCATCCCGAGAAGATTTCTTCTGGAAATCATACCTATATAGCGTCCCTGCTCGTCGTGAACAGGGAAGTCGCGGTGCCTCTTTTTTGCCATAACCTGACGCACCTCGTCAGTATACGCCTCGGTGCTGAAAGTTATAAGTCCCTCCGTCCTCATAAAAAAACTTATCGGCACGGACTGGTTTATAAGTCTCGACGCCGTAAACGTATCGTGCGGCGTGCTTATGATTGTGCAGTGGTTCTCGACCGCAAGCTTCTTTATTGTCATTGAAACGGGCGCTCCCTCGCACACCACGATACAGCCTGCCTGCATCTCAATCGCGCAGAGCTGCGACTCGTAGCGGTTTCCGAGAATAACTATGTCTCCCATCTTGATGTAAGACTCCATGAGGTCGGGATTTGCCGCCGCGACAAGCACCTTTCCCCTGTCAAACACATGGTTCTCGTCACCGATTATGAGCTCACCGTCAAGCGTCTCGACGATGTTACGGCACACCGTGCGTGCTGTCGACAGTGTCGTGCTGTCATGAACGTCCATGTAGGAGGTCGCAATATCCGCGATGGTGATAAGTCCCTCAAGTTTATTGTCATTGGTTATTGGGAGTGTCACAACTCCCATATCCCTCATAAGCTTCCATGCCGCCTTGATTGAGATGTTCCTGTCGACCCCATCAATCTTTCTAATCTCTATATCCTTTACCTGACTTTTTACATCCGTTACATACTGGGGTGCGCTTATGCCGAACTGCTTCAAAACATACTGCGTCTCCTCGTTCAGCTGTCCTGCGCGAAGCGGAACGTACTCCGTCTCCGCATCGAGCTTGTTTTTAAGTCTCGCATATGCTATGGCTGAACAGATGGAATCCGTGTCGGGATTCTTGTGTCCGATAACAACTACCTTCTTTTTCTCCATAATCAGTCCTCACTTCCAAGCAAATTTCATGTCCGTGTTCCCTTTAATTCAGATGCTCCGTGACATAATCATACCCGTTCAGAATAATCGCTGCATGGTCTGCTGCGATGAGATTATTGCTCACTATCTTATAATCTTTCTTTACAAGAAGATTTCTGCTGTCCGTCGTCACGAGCACTCTCGCCGTCGGACGGATTTCGCCGCATTCAAATTCAATATCGAAAAATTCTTTCTTGAGTTCTTCAGTACTGTCTGCCGCCTCTCCGGCTTTCACTACTCTCATTGAAAACCAGCCTGCATCCGCAGCGTCATCTCCCGCCGTGGCTGTAAGCTTTCCCTCCTCCTCAACAAACACATACGCCGTCGTGATAATTCTGGTCCGCGGATCCCGGTCATAATCACCGTAGCTTCCGAGCTGAACGCCCTTCACGCCCTTGAGACCCGTCTCCTCCTCAAGTTCTCTCGCTGCCGCATCCTCAAGGTTCTCTCTGAAATCAACAAAGCCCCCCGGCAATGCCCACCAGCCGATTGAAGGATGATTTCCTCTCTTTATAAGCAGAAGCTTTCCAAGTCTCTTCTGTCCGTTGTCCTCAACATAAGTAAATATAAGGTTGTCAACCGTGTTGGCCGGGGTGTCGTAAAGCTTAGGATTATACTCCTCAAGAAATGTCTTGAGATCCAAACCTTGTTCATTTCTCTCACCTGTTCCCAGATACTGCTCATATTTTTCCAGATACATAGTATAACTTCCTTTCACAAGCTTATTTTTTACATCTGTTTCTTTTATTATAGAACAAAAAAGACTCTTCGTCCACAGCTACGCTGACGAAGAGTCTTATGGACTCCATATATTATATTAGAAAATTGCTACTGTTACAAGCCAATTTACAAACCAAAGTCCTGCACAGATAATTCCGATTGAATAAACAAAGTTCTTATTCTCTCTAGGAAGAATCTTAACAATGCCAACACCCGTAAGGTAGAGCATCATACCGCTGATTGCTGTTGTTATTACACTGAAAATTACACCAAAGAATGAATGTGTAAGAACAAGCTGTAAAAGCTTAACAACGGTAAATACCAAAAGCGGAAGTGCAGGGATTGCAAACACGCTGAGAGCTGTCTTAAAGTTGACTTCCTGTTTCTGAACGAACTTACCGCATACCCAGATAAGTCCTGCGAGTGCTGCCGGTATAGCTATCCACCATAAAATTGTACAGAATATTGTCTTGAGCCAGTCTGCAATTCCGTAGGAACCATACTTAGCTGTCCATACAATCAATCTTACAATCTTATAAATAAGCTCTGCTGCCGCATTAACCACAACAAGTCCCGCAACAGTGGCAAGTGAATGCTCACCTACAACTGCCTCGCTCGCCCCAACCGGATTCTTAACAAATTCCTTTGCAAATGCCAACATTCCTTTGGAAATTTCAGTAGCCTGCTCCTTGGTTATAATAGGCTTAGCTGCCGGCTGTGCCGCTGCTGTTGCAGCCTCCGGTGCCTGCTCTGCTGTCTGTGGCTGTACATTCTCAGCCTGCACGTTCTCTGCCTGTGGCTGTGCATTCTCTGTCTGGCAGTTACATACTTCGCCATCCTGAAGAGGTCTTCCACACTTTGTACAAAACTTCATTAATAATGTCCTCCTATCTCCTGCCCCTGTAAAGTGATAAAACATTACTATAAGAATACACCACTACATCAGCCCTTATCAATAGTCCTTATGGCACATATTTTATACTATGCCAGGTTCTTAAATTGAGCAGCATAAAGGTTGTAGTATGCTCCCTTGGCTGCGAGAAGCTCCTCGTGGCTTCCCTCCTCCTTAATTTGACCGTCATCAATGACAAAAATACGGTCGGCATTCTTAATGGTCGAGAGCCTGTGCGCGATTACAAATGAGGTTCTGCCCGCAAGCATCGCCTCGATTCCCTGCTGAACGAGTGCCTCCGTGTGCGTGTCTATGCTCGAGGTCGCCTCATCGAGAATGAGTATCTGCGGCTTGCTTATCATCGTTCTCGCAAACGCAATGAGCTGTCTCTGACCGTTGGAAAGTCTTGTGCCCCGCTCATTAATCTCAGTGTCATAGCCCTTATCAAGCTTCATGATAAAATCATGCGCGTGAACCGACTTTGCCGCCTCGATAATCTCCTCGTCCGTGGCATCAAGCTTGCCGTAACGAATATTTTCCTTTATCGTACCCGAGAACAGGAAATTATCCTGAGTCATGATGCCCATCTGCTCTCTGAGGCTTTTAAGCGTGACGCTCTTTACGTCGGTGTCATCGACGAGCACGCGTCCCTTAGTAGCGTTGTAAAAACGGCTCACAAGGTTGATTACCGTAGATTTGCCCGCACCCGTAGGTCCGACAAGCGCGATCGTCTCGCCCTGCTTAACCTTAAAGCTCACATCCTTTAAAACCATGACGTCAGGCTCATCCGAGTAAGCGAAGGATACATGGTCAAACTCAACTCTTCCCTCAATCTTATGAAGCTTCGTCGCACCCTCCTCGTCGCGGATGTCAGGCTCGGTATCGAGAATGTCGAATACCCGCTCTGCCGCCGAGATGTTGGTGATAATCTTATTATAGAAGTTAGCCAGATTTCTTATCGGGCTCCAAAACATCGACAGGTACGATGTGAATGCCATGAAGGTACCTACGCCGACAGCTCCGACGCCGAGAACCCTGATTCCGATGAAGTACAGTAAAAATCCGCCCACACCCCAGCTTATCTCAATCGTAGGGCTGAACATATCAGACACTCTGACCGCACCGACAAACGCCTTTTTCTGCTCGTCTACGAGCTCGCTGAAGCTCTCAAGCGACTCGTCCTCCGCCGCAAAGCTCTGCACAACCCTGATTCCCGAGAGGTTTTCGTGGAGATATGCGTTCATGTTCGAGGTCTTTTTGCGGAACGACTGCCATCTCTTGTGTCCGAGCTTCTCGATAATCGACATCGCAACTATGAGAAAAGGAAGCGTCACAAACGATGCGAGCGCAAGCTTCGGATTCTTGACAAGCATTATGACCGCAACAGCCACAAGCGTTATAAAGTCGGGAATGAGCGTTGTCACACTGTCCGAAAGTATATTTTTTAACGAATTGACATCTCCGATTACCCTCGCGAGAATCTTTCCCGTAGGTCTTGTGTCGAAGAAGTGGAAGCTTAACTTCTGAATGTGCTCGTAAACCGCCTGCCTTATGTCGAGAAGCACCTGGTTGGATATTTTTGCGAGCATATACATACGAAGCTTGATTCCTGCCACATTTATCACATTGAGTCCCACACCGAACAGGCAGAGAAGCATGAGCCCCTTCATGTCCTTGTTCGCGATGTGGACGTTAACCGCGCGCTCTATGATGAGCGGGTTGATAAGATTGATTGCGATTGTGACGCACATTATGAGCAGCACGAGCACAATCTTTTTTCCGTATTTGAACAGATAGCGGTAGAGACGCATGAGCGTGTCAAGCTTTAATACCTCCTTCTGTTCCTCGTCCTCTCTGAAGGAATTAACCGACATCTGTTGTCACCTCCTCTAAAAAGTTGGAAGCGGAATACTGTGCGTTGTAGGTATCATAATAGATTCCCTTCATTGTCATGAGCTCATCGTGTGTTCCCCTCTCGGCAATGCTTCCGCCTGACAGGACAATAATCTCATCAGCCTGCTTTACCGCGGAAATTCGATGCGCAATGATAATCTTTGTGGTATCCTTCATCGCCTCAAGTTCTCTCTGAATCTCATACTCCGTCTCCATATCAAGAGCCGATGTCGAATCATCAAGTATGAGCACGGGAGCCTGCTTTGCTATGGCTCTCGCTATGCTGATACGCTGCTTCTGTCCACCCGACAGACCGACACCTCGCTCACCAACTACAGTTTCATATTTATCGCCGAGCTTACCAATAAATCCCGCGGCTCTCGCCGACTGCGCCGAAGACTCAATAAGTTCATCCGTTATATTGTCCTTGCGTCCTATGCTTATATTTTCCTTAATCGAATCGGAGAAGAGGAAAACATCCTGCATTACGACGGACAGGTTGCGGCGGAGACTCTCCGTCGTGATGTCCTTCACGTCGTTGCCGTCAAGCATTACCTTTCCCTCGGTCGCATCGTAGAAGCGCTCCATGAGATTGATGATCGACGTCTTTCCCGAGCCCGTCACACCCATGATTCCGAGCGTCTTTCCGGCAGGCACCTTAAACGAAACATCCTTTAAAACCTGTGTGTCGTTAATATTAAAGGACAC
>UQZF01000033.1 GCA_900545455.1 uncultured Eubacteriales bacterium | reverse complement strand
GTTTAATTTAAGCTTTAAGGTTGCGGGAATCAAATACCTGACCAACGGATATATCGCCAAATATTTTACAAACCCGTTCACGATAATCATGATACTAGGAATTATTTTTGTCGTGGCGGTGTACACCTTCTTTGAGAAGTGCTGTCTCTCGGTCGTCATAGAGGCTGCGATGCAGAACAGGAAAATCAAGGTCGCGGATATGTTCTATGCGGGAGTTAACAACTTTTACGCGAAGTTCAGGCGCAGAAATATGTCGTTACTCTTGTATGAGATATTCCTTTTCCCTTTTTCAAATATAATAATACTCGGTCTTGCGATGACGAACCTCACCGTCCCTGAGTTCATAACGAGGGCGTTCGGAAGCAGGAATATGATGTATTTTATAATTATCGCCGTGTGCCTTGCACTATTTGTCTTTGCCGTGAGGGAAATTTTTACGCCGAACTATCTCATATACGGAAGCGAGAATGTCTCCGTGGCGTACAAAAGAAGCGCGACGTTACTTCACGGAAGAATATTCAGGACAATTCTTCTCATGCTTTTCTGGAACGTGTTCGTAAGCGCGATTGTCGGAGTTCTGTTTCTTATAATCTCAGTCGTGGTTATTGTCGGAATCAGAATACTCAATTTCACGCATGCCGGAATAGCGGTTTACCTCACGATCATCAAGGCATTTAAAAATGTGATCACGCTTATACTCGTGCTTATCTCGGCTCCTGCGTCGTACCTTGCGATAACGAGCATGTTCTTCAGATACAGAAGAGAGCTCGGAAGAGTGTGGAGGACATCTGAGAACACGAAAAAGATTCTTGATAAGCCTGTCAATGTAAAGAAGGCGGGAAAGATATTTACAGGCATCGGCGTGGCTGTTGCAGGCGTGTTGATAGGTGTGTATATATTCATGGGCGTTGCAAGAAATCCTTTCAGCAGGGTGGAGCTCCTCCGCGTTCCCGACATAAGTGCTCACCGCGGAAGCTCGCTTTCGGCACCTGAGAATACAATGTCTGCCTTTGAGCAGGCGGTTAGTGATATGGCTGATTATGTCGAGCTCGACGTGCACCTGACCTTCGACGGGGTTGTGGTCGTGATGCACGATTCAAACCTAAAGAGAACGACGGGCTTTAACCAGAATATATGGCAGACCTCGTTTGACAAGATACAGCAGTTAGACGCGGGAAGCTGGTTTTCCGAGGAGTATGAGGGCGAGAAGGTTCCGACGCTCGAGCAGGTGATAGACGAGGTAGGGCAGTCGGTCAAGTTAAACATTGAGATTAAGTACAATAAGAAGGAGCAGGGGCTCACAAGGGCGGTCGTGGACATTATAGAGCGAAAGGGAATAGAGGACAGATGTATTGTGACATCGTCCGACTACTCGGTTCTCACCGAGGTAAAAAAGCTTAACAACGAGATAAGCACCGGTTATGTTTTGTCGGCGGCTTACGGGGCGTTCTACTCAATCAGCTATGTGGATGTCATAAGCATCAATTACACCTTTGTCAACAAGGCGCTTGTCGACGCGGTTCACGGAAACGGAAAAGAGATTTATGTCTGGACGGTCAACTCGCCGTCCATCGTAAAGGCGCTTGCCAACATGGGCGTCGACAACATCATAACCGACGATCCCGTCATGGCGAGGGAGGCGGTGTACTCGCGATATACCGTGAGGGAGCTTGTGAATATATTAAACTATGTGTTTAACATCAACAGATATTAGTTTTTGAGGCTTTGTGAAGGGAGAGATTTAATATGGAGTACGATTTGAGATATTTGAGGAGCGTTGCGAGAACGTATCCGACCATCGCGGCGGCATCGACGGAGATAATAAATCTTCAGGCGATTATGAACCTGCCGAAGGGCACGGAGCATTTTTTGACGGACATCCACGGTGAGTATGAGCAGTTTCAGCATGTGTTAAAGAACGGCTCGGGCTCGGTGAGAAGAAAGATTGACGAGGAGTTCGGAAATACGTTGAGCAGCAAGGATAAGAAGAGTCTTGCGACACTCATATATTATCCTGAACAGAAGCTCGACGTAATCCTTTCGCAGGAGGAAAATCCCGATGATTTCTACAAGATTACGCTGCACAGGCTTATAAAGATACTGCGCCGTGTCACCTCAAAGTACACGAGCTCGAAGGTCAGGAAGGCGATGCCGAAGGAGTTCGCATACATTATCGAGGAGCTCATACATGAAAAGACCGAGGTCACCGATAAGGAGGCGTACTATAACTCAATCATCAACACGATAATAAGGATAGGAAGGGCGGACGCATTCATAATCGCGCTGTCACAGCTTATCCAGAGGCTTGTTATCGACCATCTTCACATAGTCGGGGATATTTTTGACAGAGGCCCCGGGGCGCATATAATAATGGACACGCTGCTTGACTATCACTCGGTCGACATTCAGTGGGGCAACCACGACATCGTGTGGATGGGAGCGGCGAGCGGACACAGGGCTTGTATCGCGAATGTAATCAGGCTTTCGGCAAAGTACGGCAACTTAAATGTGCTCGAGGAGGGGTACGGAATCAATCTCATTCCTCTCGCCCGCTTTGCGATGGAGGTCTATAAAAATGATCCGTGCGACTGCTTCGACATAACATGCTCAAAGGACGATTACAATGTAAATGACCTTGAGCTTGACAAGAGGATGCACAAGGCGATAGCCGTCATTCAGTTCAAGCTGGAGGGACAGATTATAAAGGAACGCCCTGATTTTCTCATGGATAAGAGACTGCTGCTCGACAAAATGAATCTTGAGGAGGGCACGGTGACAATCGGAAGGAAGAAGTATGTGTTAAATGACACCAATTTCCCTACGATAAATCCCGATGATCCGTATGCGCTGTCCGATGAGGAGAAGGCAATCATGGACAGGCTTCACGCAGCATTTATAAGCTGCGGAAAGCTCCAGCAGCATGTGAGATTCCTTTTTGCGAAGGGAAGTCTTTACAAGGTATATAACGGAAATCTGCTTTTCCATGGCTGCATCCCGCTAAATGAGGACGGAAGCTTCAGAAAGGTGAACATCGGAGGCAAGAAGTTCGCGGGCAGGGGGCTCTATGATATTCTCGAGTACTGGGCGCGAAAGGGATATTTTGCGAAGGATGATGCCGAGCACCGCGAGGAGAAGAGCTTCGGGCAGGATATAATGTGGTTTATTTGGTCAAATGAAAACTCGCCCGTGTATGGCAAGGAAAAGATGGCTACCTTTGAGAGATATTTCCTGAAGGACAAGGAGGTTCAGAGCGAGAAGAAGGATTTCTACTATCAGCTCATCGATAAGGATGAGATAGTCGACAAGATATGCGAGGACTTTCACCTTGATCCGGCGTGCGCGCACATCATCAACGGGCATATGCCTGTCGAGATTAAGAAGGGCGAGAGCCCTGTCAGATGCCACGGAAGAGTGCTCATAATAGACGGAGGCTTTTCAAAGGCTTACCAGTCAAAGACGGGAATTGCGGGCTACACGCTCACATACAATTCCTACGGATTAAGACTTGTGTCGCACGAGCCCTTCGAGACGGTTGAGGCTGCGATCTTAAAGGAGAGCGACATACACTCCGAGACCGTGGTCGTTGAGAACATGGCTGCAAGGCGTCTTGTGGCTGACACCGACATAGGAAAGCAGCTACGCGAGAACATAAGTGAGCTTGAGGCACTCCTAAATGCCTACTACGAGGGACTTATTCCCGAAGGAAAGTAAACAAAAAAGATGTCCGCGATGTTTTTTAAGCATCGCGGACATCTTTTTATGATTGAAGCGAGGATTACTTTGTGATTGTCGTTCCGCACTTTCCAAGGAGAGCATCCTTGGCATGCTCAAGGTTGGCGATGACAGCGGTGCGTCCGGTTCCGGCTTCAACGAACTCGATTGCTGCGTTGACCTTAGGGAGAGTTGTGATAGGACCGAAGTCGCCTGTCGAGGCGTACGGCTTTAGGTCTGCTACAGTGACTTTGTCAAAGGAGCGCTCATCAGGTGTTCCTGCGTTCACGGTCAGTTTATCGTACACAGTGAGGAAAAGGAGAGTGTCGGATTCGGTAAGCTCTGCAAGACGTGCGGCAACATAGTCCTTTTCTATTATGGCACTTGCGCCCTTGAGCTTGGTGCGCTGTTCAAGCACCGGAATACCGCCGCCTCCGGCTGCAATTACTATCTGATGTGCGTCGAGGAGCGCATTCACGGCATCAATCTCATAGATATCCATTGGCTTAGGGGCTGCTATGATTCTTCTGTAACCTTCAGGTTCCTCGACAACATAGTTACCCTTGGCTTCTTCAGCTTCAGCTTCCTCCTTGGTCATATATCTGCCTATTACTTTGGTAGGGTTAGAAAATGCAGGGTCAAAAGGGTCAACCTTGACCTGGGTGATTATTGTTGATACGGTCTTGTATATTCCGCGGTTCAACAGCTCGGTACGGATGGCATTCTGCAGATCGTAACCGATATAGCCCTGACTCATTGCACCGCAAAGTGACATAGGTGCTACCGTGTAGCGGTGGTCAAGACGTGCAAACTCGGTCATGGCTGTCTGAATCATTCCGACCTGCGGACCGTTGCTGTGTGTGATAACGACATCGTATTTCATTTCCACAAGGTCTGCGATAGCTCTTGCAGCCTTGCCAACATTCTCCTTCTGCTCCGGGAAAGTCTCACCGAAAGCGTTGCGCCCGAGGGCAACTACAATTTTCCTGTTAGCCATAAGAACCTCCAAATGTGAATATATAATTCATAAAAAATAATGAAATATACCGTATATAAAAGGTATATACTATTGCTATTGATTATACTATATTTTCTGCAAAATGAAAACCGTTTTTACAATTAATTGTAATTTTTGCGGAATATGCCGGATGGGCGAATATGAACTTGAATTTCATATTTGCATTTATGGGAGACAAGTGCTATAATACCATCTTGACAAAAGATTATCATTATATGGAGGTAGATAAATATGTCAAAAGTAACTATTATTTCAGGTTTTTTAGGCGCAGGTAAGACAACCTTCATCAAGAAGCTCTTAGAGCAGGTATATGCAGGACAGAAGGTAGTTTTGATAGAGAATGAATTTGGTGAGATCGGAATCGACGGCGGTTTCCTCAAGGATGCGGGCATTCAGATCACCGAGATGAACTCAGGCTGTATCTGCTGTTCACTTGTCGGAGATTTCGGAAAGGCACTCATCAAGGTATCTAAGGAGTACGCTCCTGACAGAATAATCATCGAGCCTTCAGGTGTCGGCAAGCTTTCAGATGTTGTCGCAGCAGTAGAGAAGGTTAAGGATGAGGCAGGTCTTGAGCTTGACTGTTTCCTCACGGTAGCTGATGCAACCAAGGCTAAGATGTATATGAAGAACTTCGGCGAGTTCTACAACGACCAGATAGAGCACGCAAGCACAATTGTTCTTTCACGTACACAGAATATGGATGCCGCTAAGCTTGAGGCGAGCGTGGCACTTATCCGAGAGAAGAATGCGGAGGCGGCAATAATCACAACACCTTGGGATGAGCTTAACGGTGAGCAGATTTTATCCGCACTCGAGAAGAAGTCCCTTATGGACGAGCTCTTAAAGGAGGCACTCGAGCATTCGGCGGAGCATCATCATGATGATGACGATGACGACGACGATGAGGACGAGCATGAGCACCATCATCATCACCATCACGACGAGGACGGTGAGTGTTGCTGCGGACATCATCACGACGATGATGAGCACGAGCACCACCATCACGATGATGAGGATGAGGACGAGCATGAGCATCATCATGAGGATGGCGAGGAGTGCAGCTGCGGATGCGGACATCACCATCATCACCACCATCATGCCGACGATGTGTTCACAAGCTGGGGCAAGGAGACACCTCATGTATATACCAAGGAGGAGATTGAGGATATTCTTGTCAAGCTTACAGAGAAGTCTGAGTTCGGTATAATTCTCCGTGCCAAGGGTATGGTAAGTGGTGCTGACGGTAAGTGGATATACTTTGATGCCGTACCTGAGGAGTATGAGATTCGTGAGGGCGGTGCAGACTACACCGGAAGAATCTGCGTAATCGGACAGAATCTTAATGAAGAGAAGCTTCTCAAGCTTTTCAAGCTTGCATAGAAAGGAATTGAGTAATGGAAGTACCTGTTTATTTGGTAAATGGTTTTTTGGAGAGTGGCAAGACACTTTTCATTGACGATGCCCTAAAGAGCGAGGACTTCGCAGATGGCGATAAGACACTTCTTATCGCCTGCGAGGAGGGCATGGAGGAGTACGATGAGAAGCAGCTTGCACCTCTTAATGTTGCAATAGAGTATATTGAAAATGAGGAAGACCTTAATAAGGACAACCTCAAAAAGTTATGCGATAAGCATAAGCCGATGCGTATTTTCATAGAGTTTAACGGAATGTGGAATATGAAGAATTTCCTTGAGAACAATATTCCGACATTTTTTGTTATGGCACAGGTTATAACGCTTGTCGATGCATCGACATTTGACATGCATATGGCTAACAACGATATGAAGTCAATTATGATGGAAAAATTCAAGCTTTCGGATATGGTTATCTTTAACCGCTGTGTCAAGGACACGAACCGTGCGGGCTACAGAAGAAGCGTTAAGGTCGTTAACGGAAGAACACAGGTATATTTTGAGTCGTCCGACGGAAGCTCAAATGAGGTTGAGGAAATACTTCCTTTTGACCTCTCTAAGGATGTTGTTGAGGTTGCCGATGAGGATTTCGGTATATGGTATGTTGATGCAATGGATAATCCGGAGAAGTACAAGGGCAAGACCATGAAGATGAAGGCTGTGGTATACAGACCGAAGTCATTGTTCCGTGACAATTTTGTTCCGGGACGCTTTGCAATGACATGTTGTGCCGACGATATAAGATTCATTGGCTACAAGTGTAAGTGTGACAAGACTGCCGAGAAGCAGCTTGAAGCATTTAAGGACAGAGATTTTATAATGCTCACCGCTAAGGTGAACGTAGAGTATCAGAGGGAGTACAAAGGAAACGGAGTTGTGCTTTATGCAACTGATATCCAGCCGGCAGAGAAGCCTGCTGACGATATAGTATACTTCAATTAATAGGGAGGACTAACCGCATGGTAAAGAGAACGGTTCCGGGCAATATTTTAAGACGTGCTGTGGCTGTCGCTCTGGCAGGAGCAATGACATTGTCACTGATTGGCTGTGGTGCTCAGTCTAAAGAAAAGAGAGAGCAGAAGAAATTTGATGAGTACTGTGATGAACTTTTTGTGGATGAGATGGGCGATAATGTCCTTAACATACACTACAAGCTTGCAGACCCTGAAAAATATGGAATCAAAGTAAATGACTACACACTCGGGAATTTCACTGTAGATGAGATTGAGGATTCCGAGAAGTCCAACAAGGAGACACTTGAAAAGCTTAACAGCTTTGATGCAGAGCTCCTTACAGAGAGGCAGCAGCTCTCATTGAAGACGCTTATCGCCTACTATGAACAGCAGAGCGAATATGACGGCTTATATATGCTCGATAATATGTTCGGAACCAATTCCGGACTCGTTGCGAATATGTCAACAAATTTTATTGAGTATGTATTTGATGACGAGCAGGACGTGAAGGAATATCTTGATCTTTTAAAGGATACAAGAAGATATGTGGGACAGGTGCTTGATTTTACAAAGAAGCAGGCGGAGGAAGGATATTTCATGGCATCTTTCTGTGCTCAGAGCAACATCGACAACTGTGAAAAATATCTTGAAAGCGACAATAACCCTCTTGTAGCTTCATTCGAGGAGAAGGTTGAGGCACTTGATATTGATGAGGCAAAGAAAAAAGAGTACATTGCGACGAATGAGGAGTATGTTGCAGAGTACTTTGACGCTGCTTATCAGGATATAATAGATGTGCTCAGCAAACTCATGGAGGGTGAGACCAACGACAAGGGACTCTATTACATGGATGGCGGCAAGGATTACTATACGGCAGTTGTGCATGATAAGACATCAACACAGATGACACCCGAGAATATCATTAAGCTCTTAGACAACGAGCTTGAGGATCTCTTTACCGAGTATGCAACATTGTACTATTCGGACACATCTCTTCTTGAGCAGGAGATGAATCTTGATCCGGGAATGTCGGACACGAAGGAGATACTTGAATATCTTGCAGACAACTGTACAAGTGAGTTCCCTGAGCCGGCTACCAAGGATTTCGTTGTCCAGTATCAGAGCAAGGCAACGGAGATTGACGGAACGGTTGCATATTATCTCACGGCGCGTCTTGACCAGCTTGACTACAATTCAATCAAGGTCAACGGCTCCGCTGTCGAGGGCGATGATATAGGACTTTACACGACACTCGCGCATGAGGGATTCCCGGGACATCTCTATCAGTTTACCAGCGTGTATAACAACGAGGAGATTCCGAACGTGTTAAAGCTTCTCGACTTTATCGGATTTACCGAGGGCTATGCCGAGTACGCTTCAGACAGATCTTACTATATGCTTGGATGCAGCGATGAGCTCTCACAGATGTGCATACTCGACAATATGCTTGGCTACGTTCTCCAGTCGAGAGTGGATCTTGGTGTCAACTATGAGGGGTGGGAAATAGACGATGTTATCGATTATCTTTCAACCTACATAAATGACGACGGAAGCACATCACAGGCAATATATGAGTCTGTAATATCCGATCCGGGACTTCTTCTTCCGTATACGGTCGGACATATCAAGATGATAAAGCTCCGTGAGAAGGCTGAGAGAAAGCTTGGAGACAGCTTTGATGCCAAGGAATATCATCAGCTTATATTGGATACGGGCATTGTTTCATTCGAGATAATGCAGGATGAGCTTGATTCTTACATCGCATCAAAAAAAGGCAGCGATAAATAATTAAAACATACATAAGAACCCCTGTGACTGTAGATGGTATCTGAGTTCACAGGGGTTTTGTATTTAGGAAGTGTTTGACGTTTAAAAGACCCGCACCCTGCCTGTTGGCGGCAAGACCTACATCGGAGGCACTGAGCTTGATTGTTCTTTTTATGGAGTCATTGCAGGCGTAAGGATATCTTTCAAGATAGAGAGCTATCGCACCGGACACGACAGGGGTTGACATCGATGTGCCGCTTTTTACGGTGTAGCCGTTGTAGCGGTTGTGGCAGCTTATTATATTGTGTCCGGGAGCAAGCAGGTCGGGTTTGCTTATATTACATTTGGTTGGTCCCTCGCCTGAGTGCGATGAGAATGTGCTGCCGTCGCTTTTTAGGAGCAGTGCGTCACTTCCGACTGTTATGACATTTTCACATGTTCCCGGGAAGGTGATTGTTCCGGGACCGGGACCTGAGTTTCCGGCGGAGACGACAATTGTGAGTCCGAGCATCCAGAGGTCGTTGATTGCCGCAGCAACTTCGTCTTTCTCCTCATCACAGTCGGAGGTGTCTGAACCGATGGATATATTGACGATTTTTATGCCGTATTTTTTGCGGTTGAGTCTTACCCAGTCACATGCGAAAAGGAGTGAGTCCTTGTCACCGCTGCCTTTCTTGTCTAGAATTTTGAGAGCGATTATTTTACAGCCGGGTGCCATGCCTTTTATTATACCCTGACTTGAATAACCGCTTCCGGCAATAATCCCTGCAACGTGTGTGCCGTGTGAATTGTCATCGTAGGCAGAAAGCCGTTGATTTACAAAATCTTTAAAATATGTGATGTGATCTGCGAGGTCTATATGAGGATAAATTCCCGTATCCATTATTGCGGTACAGCAGCCGCGCCCGGTGAAAGGAATAGAATCAAGCTTATATATATCATTGACGCTGTAAGTTTTATTTTTTATTCGCATTTTGCAAAACGATGCACCAAAGTGCGTGTGTAGTGTTATTTTCATTATATGCAGTATAATGTTCGAGATTGACACCCAAAAAAAGATTAAATATAATTGTGATTGTAAATTCGGCGCAGTGCGCCGGCAGAATGGAGATTGATTATGAGAGAAGTTAAGACAGGCGAAATTTACAGACATTTTAAGGGCAATCTCTATCAGATAGTTGCAGTTGCCAGACATTCTGAGACTAATGAGAGATATGTTGTATATCAGGCTTTGTACGGAGACATGCAGGTCTGGGTACGCCCTTACGATATGTTCGTCGGTGAGGTTGATAAGGAGAAATATCCGGATGCAGCGCAGAGGTACAGATTCGAGCTTTTAAACACTGCGGCGGGAACATTGAGCAGCGGGACGAAGCCGCGGATGATGGAGCCCGAAAATGCCGTGCCTGAACAGGTTGTGCCGGAAATGCAAAAGTCCGATGAGCCGAAGCAGGCTGAGGAGGAGTACGAAGGGCAGGTTGACGAGAGGCTTCTTGAGTTCCTTGATGCACCGACATGCCAGGACAAGATTAACTATCTGAACCTTATAAGGGCAGGAATAGACGATGCGCTCATCAACAATATCGCGGCCGCGATGGACATAACGGTCGATGACGGACCGATTGATGCGAGATTTTTATCGCTTAAGAGCTGCCTTATGACAAAGGCAAAGTATGAGTGCGTGAGACGATAAAATGCACCAATTCAGCACTTGCGGAAAATGTCACAAGATGTTAATATTATATATATTTGTGCCGTCATTTAAAGGCGGCAGAATGGAGGATATAATGAGAATTGCATTAATTAATGAGAACAGCCAGGCAGCAAAGAATGCCATGGTATACGAGAACCTTAAAAAGGTTGCGGACGCAAAGGGTTATGAGGTTGTCAACTACGGAATGTATTCCGCAGAGGATAAGGCACAGCTTACTTATGTACAGTGCGGTATTCTGGCAGCAATTTTACTTAACAGCGGTGCTGCGGATTTTGTAGTGACAGGTTGCGGCACGGGCGAGGGCGCAATGCTCGCACTCAACTCATTCCCGGGCGTGCTTTGCGGACATATAGTGGATCCTTCCGACGCATTCATGTTCAGCCAGATTAACGCAGGCAACGCGGTTGCACTTCCTTTTGCAAAGGGCTTTGGCTGGGGCGCTGAGCTTAATCTTACATACATCTTCGAGAAACTTTTCGAGCAGGAGCCGGGCGGAGGATACCCGAAGGAGAGAGTTGTTCCTGAGCAGCGCAACAAGAAGATATTGGACGAGGTTAAGAAGGTAACACACACGGATATGCTCCATATCTTAAAGAACATCGATCAGGAGCTCTTAAAGGGTGCCGTAAGCGGTGAACATTTTGCGGAGTATTTCTTCAAGGATTGTAAGAATGCCGAGATAGCAGAGTATATCAAGGGCTTATTGGCATAGTTTTAAATTTCTAAAATTTACCTAAACACTATGATTATACTGTTGCTTTTTAAAAAGTGATTATGTATAATAGCAGAAGAATATGGTTAATCCATTTCTCAAGGAATACTATTTAAGAAAAGAGGTTTATGTTAAGATGGCAAAAGTTGATTTAAGCAAGTATGGCATCACAGGTACAACAGAAGTTGTATACAACCCTTCTTATGAATTATTATTCGAGGAAGAGACAAAGTCTACTAACGAAGGCTATGAAGTAGGTCAGGAGAGCGAGCTTGGTGCAGTCAATGTTATGACAGGTATCTACACAGGACGTTCACCTAAGGATAAGTATATCGTTGTTGATGAGAATTCCAAGGATACAGTATGGTGGACATCAGATGAGTACAAGAATGATAACCACCCTATGACAGAGACAGCTTGGGCAGCAGTTAAGGATATCGCTAAGAAGGAGCTTTCAAACAAGAGACTTTTCGTAGTAGATGCATTCTGCGGCGCTAACAAGGATACAAGAATGGCAGTTCGTTTCATCGTTGAGGTTGCTTGGCAGGCTCACTTTGTAACTAACATGTTCATTAAGCCTACAGCAGAGGAGCTTGAGAACTTCGAGCCTGATTTCGTAGTATACAATGCTTCCAAGGCTAAGGTTGAGAACTTCAAGGAGTTAGGTCTTAACTCTGAGACATGTGTAGCATTCAACATCACAAGCCGTGAGCAGGTTATCGTTAATACATGGTACGGCGGAGAGATGAAGAAGGGTATGTTCTCCATGATGAACTACTACCTTCCACTCAAGGGCATCGCTTCTATGCACTGCTCAGCTAACACAGATATGAACGGAGAGAACACAGCTATTTTCTTCGGTCTTTCAGGAACAGGTAAGACTACACTTTCAACAGATCCTAAGAGACTTCTCATCGGTGATGACGAGCACGGCTGGGATGACAACGGTGTATTCAACTTCGAGGGAGGCTGCTACGCTAAGGTTATCGGTCTTGATAAGGAGTCTGAGCCTGATATCTACAACGCAATCAAGAGAAATGCTCTTCTTGAGAACGTAACTGTTGATAAGAACGGCAAGATTGATTTCGATGATAAGAGCGTTACAGAGAATACTCGTGTATCTTACCCAATCGATCACATTAAGAATATTGTACGTCCTATCTCTTCAGCACCTGCTGCAAAGAACGTAATCTTCCTTTCAGCAGACGCATTCGGCGTACTTCCTCCTGTATCTATCCTTACACCGGAGCAGACACAGTACTACTTCCTTTCAGGATTTACAGCTAAGCTTGCAGGTACAGAGAGAGGCATCACAGAGCCTACACCTACATTCTCAGCTTGCTTCGGACAGGCTTTCCTTGAGCTTCATCCTACTAAGTATGCTGAGGAGCTCGTTAAGAAGATGGAGAAGAGCGGAGCTAAGGCTTACCTTGTAAACACAGGCTGGAACGGAACAGGCAAGAGAATTTCCATTAAGGATACTCGTGGTATCATCGACGGCATCCTCAGCGGAGCAATCAACAAGGTTCCTACCAAGAAGATTCCTTACTTCAACTTCGAGGTTCCTACAGAGCTTGAGGGCGTTGATACAGGTATTCTTGATCCAAGAGACACATATGCTGACGCTTCTGAGTGGGAGAAGAAGGCAGTTGACTTAGCTGGAAGATTCATCAAGAACTTTGCTAAGTACGAGGGCAATGACGCTGGTAAGGCATTAGTTGCTGCCGGTCCTCAGCTCTAATCAGAACTTTTGGTTCAGTAGAATAGGATTAATTTGAATCTGACCGGATGCGGATTTCCGCATCCGGTTTTTTTGTGCCATGACACATTATGAAATGATGGGAAATGCAGGGTGATAAGTGCATTCGCGCGTCATAGTTTAAAAAATTAATATCTTTGTAACAAAATGTTAGAAAAACGTAACAACTTCCGAAAGCACCTGTGCTATGATAAATTTAAGGCAGCATTAGCGTGTATACAAATTCGGGAGGTGTTATATGAGGACTGGAGTTTTAAGAAATATCGCGGTTGCAGGTGTGAGCGCTCTTCTTCTCACGGCGTGCGCGGGCAGGGACGATGCGGGTGTTGGGACAGTACTGACTGATACGGTTAGCGACGGCGTAATGCAGACGGAGAGCCCTGCAGAGAGCATGGAGGATGACACAAAGGAGAGTACCACGGAGCGCGTTGCGGAAAGCACGCAGGAGAGCACGGAGGTCGCTGAGACGGTTGAGGGCGGTGATGGCATGGGAAACGAGTATGAGCTTCTCACCGATATGTGCGGCGATTACGATGGAGACGGGATAACGGATGAGGTGTACCGTATACGCGAGTATGGGATGAATGAATCGGATTACTATGTCGATTTGTCATCATGCGGTGAGCTCTATCTCGGCTCTAACCGAACCACTCCGAGTGCGTGGGCTGAGCTTACAAGCTGTGATTTTAATGATGACGGTGCGGACGAGCTTGTGTTTTACACAGGCTTCATTGGAGCCGACAACGACGGGATAAGCACAATCTATGCCTACGGCTTTGATGGCACAGGCTATGTCGAACTGACGCTTGAGCAGAAGGAGAACGGGCGCGATTTCCTCATAGAAAGGAATTTGACGAGGGCAAGGATGAGCTGCGAGGCGGTTGATTTTTCTTATACGATATGGGACACACTCACGATGATGGACATGGGATACTATTTTATGCAGGGGACAACCGTCGTGAATAAGAGCCCGCGCTTTATGAGGCTCATGGAATACGACGGTAGGGTGGCACTGCGTTACAGCTATGTGTTTGGAGACGACAGGTTTGGATATTTTCCTGTCTATGAGTATGTGACATACGCGGACGGAAAGCCACAGTCGGTTATGATTCCAAGCGAAATGCACGGTGATTTGGAGAAAATCAATGCCGACCTGCGGGAGCTTGATAAGGAGCATCCGGACGATGACATACAGTATGAATACGAGCTCGGCGATGATGAGCTTTTATACGACGTTCATCAGTATATAGCCGAATCGGGAGTGGATTTTGCGTACACGCTGTATAAAAGCATGCCTTGGGAAAACAATAAATTCATAATCATCAATCCTGAGATAAGTCCGTACGGTGAGGATGAGTGCAATGATATTATGAGGCTTGCAGACGAAATTAAAGATAAGTTTGAAATGAACAGCGTGAGCATTTTCAACTCCTATATCGAGGATGTCGGAAGGTTTTCGGAGGCAAAGGCTAACCGTTATGGTGCTGTATATGCTCTGTACAATGAGGAGACGGATGCTTATGATGTGTTCATGGAGTATGACGGGTTTGTGCTGCATAATGAGGGCAACGGAAACAGCTCGTATGTAATCAACACGAACACGGGCAACCGCTGGCCGCTCAATGCGGCGCTCTATGCGACGCCTGAGAATGAGGGCGGCAGTGTGGAAGCGTGGTTATTTGATCTGAACGGTGACGGAGAGGATGAATTTATAGTCAAGGTGACCGCCGATGACGGAAACGATCTTATTTTTGTCGAGAACGTAAAGGAGCACAGGGATATTTCGCCATTTTATAATATCGCCCAGCCAAAGGATAAGGAAGCAGAAAATATTTCTTATATTGCCGCGTTTGATTATGTGTACGGCAAGGAGATATATGAGACGGTAAATGCGTTTTACAAGGAGGCGGGAATAGGCACGAGGCTGAGTATCCCGAGAGAGGAGAACCAGGTTATAAGGTTTTTGAAGGATTCATCATATCACTGTGAGCTTACGGATGACAACAGGTTGAGACTCATGTGCGAGACGGATGAGCTGAGTGTTGAGGCATATTTTTCCTTCGGCGGCGGTGACTGCACACTCGATTCGGTCGAGGTCGGTGCAGTGGGCGATTAGTTTGACAAATCGTGCGTTCTATGATAACCTAAAGAATACTCATATTTAAGTAACGTATGGTGAAATATGATTTCAAGGGGAACATATCGATGAGAGAGAATCGCAGATTGGAAATATTGTACAGCGTGTCGGCACAGCTCGCCGTTATCGCAGCACTGTTTGAGTGGCTGTTTTTGATTGCGCCGCATTCAAGGTTCTACGCGGGATGGGGCGGCACCGTAAGACATGCTGCAAGGCTTGGCGGGATAGTTGGCGCCGTACTGCTTGCCGTGCTCTTGATTGCCGCCGTGGTGTGCGCGGTAAGGCTCGGGCGTGTGAGAAAGCCGGGCGCGGTAGTCTGGTGCTCAGTGGTCATATTTGCACTCCAGATACTTGTCAGGATAAGCCTGCTCGGTGCGTACCAGGAGTCGGATGCAGACCTGTATTTTACGGCAATCAACAGGATTGCGGGCTTGTCCGAGGATGTCATTGCGGGAGGCTATAAGAGCGGCTTTATATTCGGTCATATTGCCTACGGCTTTATATTCGTGTCGCTTCTCGGTCAGCTTCTTGACACTGCGGGAGGAATGGGCTTTCAGTACTCCTACATGGTCATGGGAGCCGTGGCGGCGGTATGCTTTTTTCAGATACTCAGGAGGATTTTTCCGAAAAAAAACGTGTATTTTCTTGCCGTGGCAGCCTTCATAATATCCATGCAGCCTATGTACTTCGGACTCTCGTCGATGATTCAGATGGAATATCCACTGGCAATACTTTTCGTATTTACGGTGTGCGCATATTTTTATAAGAGATATATTCTCATGTTCTTCTGGCTCATAATGCTTGGAACCTGTAAGGAGACGGGCGCGATGATGGCGTTCTCGGTGCTTTTCTTTGCGGTCGTGTATGAGCTTGCGGGCTATGTAAAAAGCTGCGGCGGAATTAAGGCTACCTTTAAGAAACTCAAAAAATGGCAGATTACGCTGTTCGCGCTTTTCTTTGCGGTATGTGCCGCGGCGTTTGTTGTGGTAATCAACATCCCGATGTGGAGCGGCGTGAGGATTATCGATGTGTTAAAAATCGGCGGAAGCGGAAATCTCAACTTCCAGTTCAACGGCACACATTTTCTCATGAAGGTGAGACAGCTTTTCATGCTCAATTTTTCGTGGGTGTGGGTGACTGTTATCGTGGTATGTACGGCGGTTATTTTTGTCGTCCCGAAGGTCAGAAGGAGAAGAAGTGCCGATATGCGCGTGTTCTCATTCATGCTGATACAGTATGCCGTGTACACGGTGTTTTTGCTGTTCTTCCTCGAGGCAAAGCAGCCGAGATACAATATGCTCTCGGATGTGCTTCTGCTGTTCATAGCGATGGCACTCGTGATTGAGGTTGCTGACAGGGTTTGGATATATGCGGCATCGGCGGCGGTGATAGGAGTGCTCTCCGTTACGGAGTGCTTTCTCACGGTTGACCTGTTTTCAAGAGCGGTTTTCACGGGCGTTAACACGGGCGCCGTACCGATGGTGTGGACTGCGGCGGACAAAAAGCAGCTTCCTGAGATGAATATCAACATCGGTGATTTCGGCTACTACAATTATCAGTACGCCTACATGGACAAGGCGGTTGACGGGATGCTAGCCGACGTGGGCTTCACACAGGATTTTGTGGTGCTCTCGTCATTTAATCCCGGAATAGAGGATCAGCTCGCCAACGAGGAGCTTGTGTGGGATTCTGAGACACAGAGAAGAACCTACAGCGAGAAAGCTGACGGTGTGAGATTCCACACGGTGAAGAGAGTGCTGTACTCGGTCGAGCTTGAGCAGTGGAAGCACGACGAGAAGTGCCTCTATGTGGAGATACCTTGGTGTAAGAACACGTCGGAGGACGCTCTTGCGGAGCTTTCAAAGCTCTATGAGATAGACGGGCCGTACACGAGTAAGGCTGGGCTTGCAGCCGAGGTTACCTACTATATTTTGAATTTGAAATAGGAAGAGTTTTACAGATAAAATTCCTTGCCAATTACGACGTGATATGGTATACTTTATTCAGTTTCAGATATAATAGTATCAGAGATTAATAGGTTTGAATCCTGGGGTGTACGATACTCTTACTTTTTTGAACCTACATTTACGTTCATGGGATTCCAATATTTATAAGTGGATGTCGAGCCTCCGTTTGCAGTGGATGGCTGAAGCTTATGTGAGGTTGCCCACCTAGCTTGAGCTAGGGCGTCAAAACTGTAGGAAACGGCATTTTGGGATTAGAAGAGAGAACTTATTAATTTTCAATAGAGCAGGTACCTTACGGTGCCTGCTTTTGTGTTAGGAAAAATACGGTGGACAAATTAGTTGGGCTAATTTCATGGTGAGTATAATACAATAGAACATGACGGACGGGAGACGAAAAAGCGTAAGCGTCCGGGGGAGGAACGGCTATGGATAGGGAAGTAAGAAGAAGGAAGAAGAGAAGCGCGAAGGGGATAAGGAATATATGTATCGCCGCCGTGGCAGCAGTGTTTGCGGTGACGGCATTCATAGTGGCAATCAGAGGTCAGATTAAGGATAATGACAATTATATAAGCAGGGCACTTGCTGCGAGGATGCTTGTGCTGCTTAATGCGGACAGCCCTGTGGATGAGCAGGCGGACAGTGCGAAGTGGTATGTGAAATATATGAATTATGTAAATGACACCGTCGGCGGCGCATGGGAGGGTGCGACCTTTGCCGAGCCAGAGTATGCGTACTCAGCGATAACCTATGCGGAGCTAAGAAGGATACTTAACGCGGACGGCTGGGATGTCGGTGCGATAAGCGACTACACGGGAATCAAGCTTGATAAGACCAAAGGAGATAAAAAGGTAAAGCGTGAGATTTTTTCTAAGATTTACGATTACCTTGTGCTCCTAAACGGCGATGCGGGCGGTGTGTCAAGGCGCGAGATAACGATAGTCGGAACACCAGCGAATATGTCGGCGAAGCAGCTTCGCGAGTATGGAAATTGGAACTGTGTCGCTCTTGAGGGAGTGTTTGATTTTGAAGGTCTTTCGATGGATTCGTATGCCGACAGAAAGGTGTGCGTGTATGCGAGAGGAAACAGAATAATCTCCGTTCTTGCCGTAGTGGACAGTGATGTTACTTACAACAATGTATGGGTGACAGAGGCACACGGGAATACGCTGAAAGCATATATATCGGGAGTATACCGCGAGTATGAGGTGAGCGGGCTTTCGGACAGCTTTTCTGACACGATAGCCGACATCGGGCTTTCGGACGGCAGGATAAAGCAGTTGACCGTTAAAAAGGATACGATAAGCAGCAAGGTGCTAAGGCTTGGCAATGACAATATAGAGCTGTACGGTTACGGAAATGTCGAGATTGATGACAATTTCCGCGTGTACAAAAGCTATGGTGAGCTCGAGGAAAAAGGGATAAACGATATTTTGGTTGGTTATGACCTTGCGGATTTTGTTGTCGCTGACGGCAAAATATGTGCGGCGGTGATAAAGCGGGAGTTAAAGGCGGATAATATAAGAGTTCTTTTAATGACAAGCGGCTACACATCGGTTCTGCATGACAGAATCACACTCACCTCGGACGAGGGCTTCACGATTCAGAAGGGTGATGAACTCATAGATGTAGGGGCGGGTGAGCTTATAGACGTCTACCCGGACAGTGAGTATATGTCGGAGGGGCGAATAATTCTTGAGCCGAAGGGACTCAACAATCCGATCACGATTCTAAGCATAGAGCGCTCCTACGGCAATCCGTACTATTACGGAAGGCTCGAGATTGCGTGCGAGAACGACAGTCTGGTTGTGATAAATGAGCTTCCGCTTGAGGAGTACCTCTATCATGTGGTGCCGAGCGAGATGCCTGTGGGCTTCGGTGTCGAGGCGCTGAAGGTTCAGGCGGTCTGCGCGAGAAGCTACGCCTACAGGCATATTTTGAACAACTCGTACCGCAGCTACGGAGCTCATGTGGACGACAGCGTCGGGTATCAGGTGTACAACAACATAAAGGCACAGCCCGATTCGACGCAGGCGGTCAAGGAGACCTACGGTCAGGTTATGAAGAGTGAGGGTGAGGTCGTTGCGGCATACTATTACTCAACCTCCTGCGGCTATATGTCGGACTTGTCGCTGTGGGGCGGCGAAAAAGGTGGAATCTACAGGGAAAAGACCGTAAACGGCAAGGGCGAAAGCATGGATTTATCCGACGATGAGGCATTTAGAAGCTTCATATACGGCACCGACGAGAGCGATTACGATTACGAGTTCCCGTTCTACAGATGGTCGGTGGAGCTTGGCAGGGATGAGATGAACGCACATATAAACGAGTATCTGGAGATACGAAGAAACAGCGATCCGGCAAATATCCTTATGAAGAACGGGACCGGTGAGTATGTGCAGTCCGATGAGCCGTACATAGGTGAGGTGCTCTCATTTGAGACGGCGGAGCGCACGACATCGGGTGCCATAAGAAGGCTCATAATTCACGGAACCTCGGGTGATGCGATGGTATGCGGAGAGCTCAACATAAGATATGTTTTAGGGCCGGGCGAGGAGAAGATTACGACGCACACGCAGACGGACACGACCTTTGAGTTTCTTCCGAGCGCATACATATACATAG
>UQZF01000032.1 GCA_900545455.1 uncultured Eubacteriales bacterium | reverse complement strand
GTTTTAAAGAGCTATATGACATCACTTTACGCAGCCAACAAGTGCAAGGTTGAGCGCGCGAAGAACTCGGGCTTCGACCTCGTGATAGAGGGCGGTGACGTGGCTCTCGCAGATATGATAAAGGGCGTTAAGAGAGGTCTTATCGTCGGAGCTGTTTCCTGCGGTATGCCGTCGGGAAACGGTGAACTCTCGGGAGTTGCAAAGAACAGCTTCTATGTGGAGGATGGTCAGATAAAGGGTGCGGTTACCGAGACAATGGTTAACTTCAACCTTGCGGATATGATGCAGAATGTGACGGCACTTTCAAAGGAAGTGCTCTGTGACGGAACCATGGCTGTTCCGTACATCGAAGTGTCACATGTGCTTATTTCCGGAAAATAGGAAAAAGTTGAAAGGAGACACGAAATTGGTTATAGAGGAATATCTTGCATCGGTAAAGGAAGTTCCGTGCGAGAAATGCAAGGAACCTGTTGTTCAGGGCGTTCTCGCCAAGAACTACTTCGTATGCCCGAAGTGCGGCAAATACAACAAAATTCCTGCGAGAGCGAGAATAGAGCTTCTTGCGGATGACGGAAGCTTTAAGGAGCTGTGGAATGAGGCTACAACCGGAAATCCGATTGATTTCCCGGATTATGATGAAAAGAGCAGCAAGGCGAGAGCGACAAGCCATGAGAATGAGGGCGTTATCTGTGGTACGGCTACGATAGAGGGAAGCGAGTGCTGTATATATGTCATGGAGCCTAAGTTCATGATGGGTTCGATGGGTACGGTTGTCGGCGACAAGATTGCGGCACTTTTTGAGTACGCGATCGAGCACAGACTTCCTGTAATCGGCTACGCCGCATCGGGCGGAGCGAGAATGCAGGAGGGAATGCTCTCACTCATGCAGATGGCAAAGGTATCGGGCGCGGTAAAGCTCCACAGCGATGAGGGACTTTTCTACATGGTGTGCGTGACCGATCCGACGACGGGCGGTGTCACGGCGAGCTTTGCAATGCTCGGAGACGTCATCATTGGTGAGCCGGGTGCCCTTGTGGGCTTCGCGGGAAAGCGAGTTATCGAGCAGGTTACGGGCGAGAAGCTTCCTGAGGGCTTCCAGAGTGCAGAATTCCAGCTTGAGAACGGTTTCCTTGACGACATTGTAAGACGTAATGACCAGAGACATTACATTGCGTCCATGCTTCGCATTCACAAGTCGGCAGCAGGTGATGATCTGCTCCATGCAAAGTCACACGAGCAGCACTTAAAGCTTCGTGAGCTTGTTCACAGACCGGGCAAGACCGGGGGAGCAGTCTCAAAGCTTATGGGAATGATACACAACTAGAGTGTAAAAATATTATCATCGCGCACAGACCGGCGCAGAAAAGAGGAAGATTTAAGATGGACGCATACGAAAAAATCCGGTGTGCCAGAAAGGCAGGCCGGCCGACAGCGAAGGATTACATCAATTCAATTTTTACGGGCTTCATGGAGCTTCACGGCGACAGAACCTTCGGTGACGACCACGCGATTGTGGGCGGTGTCGCATGGCTTGACGAGATGCCTGTCACCGTTATCGGAATAGAGAAGGGACACAGCCTCGACGAGAGAGTCTACAGGAACTTCGGCTGTGTGCTCCCTGAGGGCTACAGAAAGGCACAGAGACTTATGAAGGAGGCGGAGAAATTCCACCGTCCGGTAGTGTGCTTTGTCGATACGCAGGGTGCAAGCTGCGGCTCGGGAGCCGAGAGAAGAGGAGCAGGTCAGGCGATTGCCGACAACCTCTACGAGATTATGACATTAAAGACACCTGTCATATCAATCATGGCAGGCGAGGGCGGAAGCGGCGGTGCGCTTGCACTTGCGGTTGCCGACGAGGTATGGATGCTCGAGAACGCATACTACAGTGTTGTATCGCCTGAGGCGTGTGCAAGCATTCTTTTTAAGGATTCATCAAGGGTTGCTGAGGCAGCCGACCACTTAAAGATGTTCGCAGATGACCTTTTAAAGCTCGAGATTATCGAGAAGGTAATACCTGAGCCTGAGAACTTCGGTGAGCCTGAGTGCGCACTCGAGCCGTTCATGGATGAGCTCAAGGCAGCTCTTTCCGAGAAGCTTTCTGAGCTTATGAATGTGCCGGAGCAGCAGCTCGTGCTTGAGAGATACGGAAGATACCGCAGAATCGGGAAGTATGAAGACATTGTATAATAGCCTGTAAAGCAGATAAATTTCTATTATGTATCTGGAAGGGATGGAAATATGAAGGTTTTGGTTTTGAACGGCAGCCCGCGCAGGGAGAAGAGCTGCACCATAAGGGTGGCGCACAAGTTCGTCGACGGTCTTAGGGCGGCGGGCGACTGCGAGGTCGAGGAAATCAATATAAGCGACTGCAAAATAACGCCGTGCCTCGGCTGTCTTAGCTGCTGGGGGCGCACCGAGGGCGAGTGCGTCATAAAAAATGACGACATCCCGACGCTCAAGGAGAAGATTCTCGCGGCTGACGTGATAATCGAGAGCTACCCGCTCTACTTTTTCGGCATGCCGGGAATCATGAAGGTGTTCACGGACAGAATGCTCTCGATGATGTGCACCTACGAGGGACAGGCACCCGTTGTCGGACAGCCTTTTCACGGAATCCGTGGCGATATGAGCGGAAAGAAGTTCATCATCGTGTCGACCTGCGGATATGCGCAGACTGACCTTATATATGATCCGCTTCTCAAGGAGTACGACTGTATATGCGGTCCGGGCAACTACTATGCACTTCTTTGTCCGCAGGGAAAGACCTTGTCCGTCCCTGAGCTTTATGACAGAATGGAGGTCTACCTCGAAAAATATGTCGATGCGGGAAAAGAGCTCGCCACAACGGGTGAGCTTTCCGAGGAGACGATAACGGGGCTCCGCGTGGCACCGTTTAACGAGAGAAGATTTAAGCTTCTGCTCAAAAAGTTCTGGGAAAATGAAAGGGGCAATGTCTGATGTATGAAATGTCATGCAGCGTGAGGTTCAGCGAGACGGAGCGAAACGGCGTGATGTCGATGGACGGACTTTTGAGACTTTTTCAGGACGTGGGATATGCGCATGCGCTTGAGAGAGGCTTCGGACTTGACTACACGAGAAGAACACGATGCACATGGTATCTTCTGTCGTGGCAGATAAACGCATTCAGAATGCCGCGCGCGGGCGAGAAAATCAGGCTCGCGACCTGCATATATGATATGCGCGCATCGCTCGCGCACAAGAGCATAGCGATGTACGACGCGGGCGGCAACTGTCTTGCGCTCGGGGACACGATGTGGGTGTACATGAATGTCGACAGACAGGAGCCCGTTGTTCCGGAAAACATTGCAGGTGACATGGCACAGGGCGGCGGAGTATGGCTGAATGAAGATTTTGGTCAAAAGATAGAACCATTTGGGATAAATCCACAGACGGTGGCAGTTTCGAGAAGGATAAGAATACCTTCCGATGTCGTAAATATGGAGCCGTGCAGGATAGAGACTTATGTGCTTGACACCAACGGTCATGCCAACAATGTACGCCTTACCGAGCTTGCGATGCGCCTTAGCGGGGCGGACAACGAGCACTGTACCGGGCTCAGAGCTGAGTTCAAGGAGCAGGTGAAGGCTGACAGCATGGTATATCCGGTCATAAAAAAAGACCGCCACGGAAATGGGACGGTCATCACGATTGCATTTAAAAATGATGCCGGTCATATCATGGCGGTATTTGAATTTACGGCTGACGCATAGCTAAGATGCGCCGGCCGTTTTTGTGTGCCTGAAATATCAGGTTATACTCAGAAGCGAGGTATTATTCTTCCGAGGTATCTTTATTAAAGTACTCGTCGAACTTCTTTTCAACTGCATCGTAGGTATCCTTGCATATTGAAGGAAGCTCTTTTCCCCAAGCACCTGTTGCCTTCTCATAGCCCTTCTTAAAGGCTTCAAGCATCTTCTGCATCTTATCGTTGTCTCCGCCTGACAGAGCCTTCGCAAAATCAAAGATACGGTCGGATGTCTGCTTAACGCCCCAGTAGCCGTCCTCGGAGATATCCTCCTTTGCCTGAGCTGCCGTGGCAGAATCAACCTTGAGTTCGCCGTTAGCGAGGGCTTTAATCATGTCAGAGCTTGAAGCGAAAGTCTTTCCCTGCTTTAAGAACATGTCGGATACAAGAGAGGTCAGCTTGGAGGTGCGCTCTGCAAGATCCTGCTTCATCTGAGCCACGATTGCGGCATTGCTCTTAGACTTGGCATTTGTCGTGCCGGAAGCCTCGTATACAGCGGCATCCTTTGTGAAGGATGTGCTCTTCTTAGATTCGGTCGTTGTGCTCTGTGTATTCTTGTCTGTCTTAGATGTCGTACCGTATGTGCGGTTGTCATAACTGTTTGATGTAATTCCGTTTACACTCATTATATGGACTCCTTTCCAAGTGCGTATCTGCATAACTGATATTAAGTACTTGACGTTGTGCAAATTTTTTTATATTACCGCCGGGCACGCTCTCGCTACGTTACTGCACGTAACGGCTGCATAAGCGGCTGAAAATACAGCCGCTAAGCACCGACGGCAGTAAAGTACCCGGCTTGCAATATAGAAAAATTTGCACAACTGTTAAGTGAAGAAATGTTTGGCAGATACATTATATAAATATTTGAATATTAATCCTATTCATATTATATATCGGTATCATTCCTGAAAAAATGAGCACTTAATTATTTTATGATGATTAACGGGTTGATTTGTAAGAATTGATTGTATATAATATGGATTATGGATTGTATACAAAATTCAAAATACAGTACACAATGCAGGTAGAGCAAAAAGTTTATTAAGTTATAAAGCGGCTTCGGTATCAAAACAGACATGAAAGTCTCATATAGTATAATAAATTATATTTATATATAGCACGACTTTTGGTAGAAGCTTAGTTGTTCTTAGGACTCTGTTATTTATGAAGCCAAAGCCGACAAGGATGTCGGCTTAGATGCAAGCATACAAGGAGGTATGCTTTGCATCGATGGCGTATGGGGATATAACCGGTAGCAGAGTCCTTAGAACAACCTGCTTCGGACAACGGAGGTGCTATATATAAATATAATTCTATTATACATATAAAAGTACAGCCGTCTGTTTTGATACCGAATCATACAAGATAATTTCAATAGTTTTGGCAATGATGCATTATGTACACTAAAAAGAGGTCAACATGAACGAAATAAGACTCAGAGCATACGCGAAGGTCAATTTAGGTCTTGATGTGCTTAGGCGCAGGGAGGACGGCTACCATGACGTGCGTATGATTATGCAGAATATCAACCTGTTCGACAAGATTTATATAAAGAGAAGGAAAGAGGCGGGCATAAGCGTAAAGTCGAATCTCGCGTATCTTCCTAATGATAAGGGGAATCTCGCGTATAGGGCGGCAGCTCTTTTGATGGACGAATTTAATGTTAAGGACGGTGTGGAAATAGAGCTGTATAAGTTCATTCCCGTTGCTGCGGGTATGGCAGGCGGAAGTGCCGATGCGGCGGCAGTTCTCTACGGAATCAACAAGATGTTCAGGCTGGGCCTTGACCTTGACGGACTTATGAAGAGGGGCGTGAGCCTCGGCGCGGACATACCGTACTGCCTTATGGGAGGAACGGTGCTCGCGGAGGGAATAGGAGAGAAGCTTACAAGGCTCAAAGACTGCCCGGACTGTTATTTTGTTGTTGCTAAGCCTCCTTTTTCGGTGTCGACGAAACTGGTTTATGAGAATCTCGTGCTCAATGAGAATACGGTTCATCCGGATATAGATGGAATTATGGATGCCATTGAGAATGATGATGTCAGGGGAATCGCAGACAAGCTTTCCAATGTACTTGAAACGGTGACGGCAGTTGAATACCCGGATATTGAGGGAATTAAAGATAAGATGAGGGAGTGCGGTGCGCTCAATGCACTTATGAGCGGAAGCGGTCCAACTGTTTTCGGTATCTTTGATGATAAGGAAAAGGCTGAAAAATGTAATAGAATTCTCAGGCAGGACTGCAGAGTCAAGACTGCCTATGTTGCGGAAAACTGCAACGGAGGGTTTGAAGGAAGAAAGTACGGGAAAACATTTAAACGAGCAGACATGGAGGAGCATTATGTTGGAAGACAGTAATTTTCAGGTTACGATGAGTGAGTATCTCCCTCTTCGTGATGTTGTATTTAATACATTGAGACATGCTATTTTGAAGGGAGAGTTAGAGCCCGGCGAGAGACTTATGGAGATAGCGCTTGCGCAGAAGCTCGGAGTGAGCCGCACACCTATAAGAGAGGCGATAAGGAAGCTTGAGCTGGAGGGACTTGTGGTTATGGTGCCGAGAAAAGGAGCTGAGGTTGCCGATATTACCGAGAAAGATTTGAGGGACGTCCTTGAGGTAAGAACGGCTCTTGAGGAACTTTCAATTGAGCTTGCCATGAAAAACATGAACGATGATGACTATAAGCAGTTAAGGGAGGCAAATGAGCTTTTTGCCAAGGACTCAGAGGGTGATGATCTCATAAAGATTGCAGAGGCGGATGTTGCCTTTCATGAGATAATATATATGGCGACAGGCAATAAGAGACTGATACAGATGATTAATAATCTGAGGGAACAGATGTACCGTTATCGTCTTGAATATATCAAAGATAAGAGTACACACGCAAGGCTCGTCGAGGAGCACAATAAGATAATTGATGCTATGAAAAAAAATGACGTCACTGCGGCAAAGGCTGCAATTAAGCTTCATGTTGAGAATCAGGAGGAGAATATCCTCAAATCAATAAAAGTAAAAAAAGCATGATGGTTTAAGTCCTGTCAATAATGGCAATACTTCTTTCCGTAAAGAAATTTTATTAAAAGTCCTTTTACGGAAAGGAGCATACATGGACAGATGGAGTATTACAGCATGGTGCATTATGGCACTGTGTGCGGTTATATTTTTTACATACGACGGACAGCAGAGGCATACGGCAGAGCAGCTTCAGCAGGAAATTGCTGAGGATATTATCAGATTTCATGTGCGTGCAAACAGTGATTCACCGGAGGATCAGCAGCTTAAAATGCAGGTGAAAGAGGAGCTCGTTGAGTATATGGGGGAGCTTCTCTATGGAGTGGATGACAAGGATGAGGCAAAGAAAATTCTTACCGACAACATAGAAAATATAGAAAATGTTGCAAAAGGGGTTATCAACGAACAGAAAAAGGAATATAATGTAAAGGCTTATTTTGAGAATTCATATTTCCCGGTTAAGGTGTACGCCGATATGACATTCCCGCAGGGAGTTTATGAGGCGTTCCGCGTTGACATAGGTGCTGCCGAGGGAAAAAACTGGTGGTGTGTGCTATATCCGAGCTTATGTTTTGTCGACGCGGGTTACGGAGTGATGAGCGACGATGCAAAGCATGAGCTTGAGGCTGTGCTTGATGAGGATGAACTCGAACTTCTGTATGAGAATAAGGACGGAAGCAAGCGGGAATATGTATGCGAGTTTAAAATTTTTACCTTTTTGAATAAATTTATAAAATAGGGAACCGGTTGTCAGTACCGCATCCCGGAACGGAGAATTATTATGAGCAAGCTTAAGGTTGCAGTGCTTTTTGGAGGACAGTCATCAGAGCATGAGGTATCATGCCGGTCGGCACTCACTATAATACATAACATGGATAATGAGCGTTACGAGCAGCTCCTTGTGGGAATTACCAAGGAGGGAAGATGGCTCCTCACCGAGAGTGCCGAGGCGATTGAGGATGGAAGCTGGAAGGACGGAAAGACGGAGATGATACTCTCGCCTGACACTACACACAAGGGATTTATCGCAATGAAGGACGGAAAGTCAGAGGTTGTGCCGGTCGATGTAGTGTTCCCTGTGCTCCACGGGCTCTACGGAGAGGATGGAACGGTTCAAGGTGTGCTTGAGCTCGCGCGTATTCCGTATGTGGGATGCGGAGTTGTGGCTTCAGGTGTTTCGATGGATAAGCTTTTTACAAAAATAGTTGCGGCGACAGTGGGAGTAAGACAGGCAAAGTATGAGGCTGTGAGAAAGTCTGAGCTTGATGACATGGACAGCGTGGTTTCAAGAATTGAGAGTGTACTTCCTTATCCCGTATTTATAAAGCCCGCAAATGCAGGTTCCTCCTGCGGTGTCAGCAAGGCTTACGACAGGGAAGGTCTTGTCAAGGGACTTAAGCTTGCAGCGTGTCATGACAGAAAGATTCTTGTGGAAGAAACTATTGTCGGACGTGAGATTGAATGTGCGGTTTTAGGTGGTGCCGATCCTGTGGCATCGGGCGTAGGTGAAGTTCTTCCGGCAGGTGAGGCCGTATTTTATGATTACGATGCCAAGTACGCCAATGCGGAGTCTAAGACGGACACTCATCCTGCATTTCCTGAGGGAAAGGAAGATGAGATAAGGCGTGATGCCGTAGAAATATTTAAGGCAGTTGACGGTTATGGACTTGCCAGAGTCGATTTCTTTTTACAGCCTGACGGAACAGTGGTATTTAACGAAATCAATACACTTCCGGGATTTACATCAATCAGTATGTACCCGATGCTCTGGGATGCTAAGGGACTCAAGGTCAATGCACTCATTGACAAGCTGATTGAGCTTGCACTTAAGAGGGTTTAGGAGGAGCGTATGAAAAAGGATGCCCCGATTGGAGTATTTGATTCAGGTGTCGGCGGACTCACGGTTGCGAGAGAGATTATCAGGCAGATACCGAATGAGCGCATCGTATATTTTGGCGATACGGCAAGGCTTCCTTACGGAACCAAGTCGAAGGACACGATTATACGTTATGCGAGACAGATTGTTAATTTTTTGATAAATGAGGGTGTAAAGGCGATTGTTGTTGCATGTAACACGGCAAGTGCCTACGCACTTGAGGAGATTAAAGATGAGATAGAGGTTCCTATAATAGGAGTTGTGAAGCCGGGAGCAAGAACGGCAGCATCGGTGACAAAGAATAACAGAATCGGCGTCATAGCTACAGAGGGAACGATAAACAGCGGTCTTTACACGAAGCTGATACATGAGCAGAACCCTGAGATTGAGGTTATAGGAAAGGCATGCCCGCTCCTTGTATCTCTTGTCGAGGAGGGATGGCTTCACGATGACATTACGGACCAGGTTCTTGAGAGATATCTTAAGGATTTAAAGCAGGCAGATATCGATACGCTGGTGCTTGGCTGTACGCATTATCCTCTTCTGAGAAGCTCCGTGGGACGCATTATGGGGGATAAGGTCAATCTTGTGAATCCTGCTTACGAGACGGCTATCGAGCTTAAGCGTCTGCTTGCCGCAAGGGAGCTTGCCAATGTTCGTGATGTTGAGGAGCCGAGCGTTATGTACCGCTTTTATGTCAGTGATGCGGCGGAAAAATTCAAAAATATAGCTAATATGATATTGCCGTTTGACATTAAGACGACAAAGCAGATTAATATTGATGAGTATTAGGATACGGTGACGGATGTGAGAGATAATATAATCCTGTATATAACCGGACTGCACAGTACCGGAGCAGACAATGATTCAGTGGAAATGATACATGCCGGAAGATATTTTTCAAAAAACGGCAGACATTATATAAAATATCAGGAGAGCCTTGACGACGGTGTTGTGACCGACAACATGATTAAGATTTCACCGGGCGAGGTTGAGATTGTCAGAAAAGGTCCTGTGACCACCAACATGCTTTTTACAATAGGAGAAAAAAATATAAGCTATTATGATACGCCGTTTGGCAGTCTCATGATGGGGATTGATACCTCGGATTTGTGTATAACGGAGAGTGAATCCGAGATTCTTGTGGATATCAGTTACGCTATAGAGATGAACGGAAGCTGTGCCACACAGAGCCATGTTGTGATTAAGGTAATAGATGATGAAAAAGATTAGTTTTAATTAATTCAATTATACGCTAGGGAGGTTTTTTATGAGAGTAACAGATGACATTATTTATGTAGGTGTTAATGACCATAAGGTTGATTTGTTCGAGGGACAGTATACGGTAAAGGACGGAATATCATATAATTCCTATGTCATAATGGACGAGAAGATTGCAATAATGGATACGGTTGACATTGGGTTTGCTGACGAGTGGCTTTCAAATATTGAGGAGGCACTTGACGGCAGAAGACCGGATTACCTTATTGTACAGCACATGGAGCCCGACCATTCGGCAAGCATCGGAAGATTTCTTGAGGTGTATCCTGAAGTGAAGGTTGTAGGAAATGCAAAGACCTTTGTTATGCTCTCAAACTTCTTCCGCGGGATGAACATTGTTGACAAGCTTGAAGTGAAGAATAAGGAGACACTCTGCCTTGGAGAGCATACGCTCATCTTCGTGTTTGCACCGTTTGTTCATTGGCCTGAGGTTATGGTCACATATGACAGCAGGGACAAAGTACTGTTCTCAGCAGACGGATTCGGCAGGTTTGGAGCTTTGGATGTTGACGCCGAATGGGATGATGAGGCGAGAAGGTACTATATCGGGATAGTAGGAAAGTATGGTGCACAGGTTCAGATGCTCTTAAAAGCAGCGGCAGAGCTTGACATTGAGATAATCTGTCCGCTCCATGGACCTGTTCTCAACGAAAATATAGCACATTACATCGGACTTTATGATATATGGTCATCGTACAAGGCAGAGAAGGAAGGTGTGCTTATCGCATACACATCAATATATGGCAACACGAAGGAGGCGGCTTTGCTTCTTGAGGAAAGGCTCAAGGCACTTGGCTGCGAGGCTGTTGCATATGACCTTGCACGCACGGATATGTCCGAGGCTGTGGCACAGGCATTTAAGTACTCCAAGCTTGTCCTTGCGGCACCAACCTACAATGGTGATGTATTCCCGTATATGAAGTCGTTCATAGAACACTTAACGGAGAGAAACTATCAGAAACGAACAGTTGCTTTTATTGAGAATGGCTCATGGGCACCGATGGCTGTCAAGGTTATGACTGCCATGCTTGAGAAGAGCAAGGAGCTGAGAGTGCTTGAGAATACCGTTAAGATAACGTCATCCGTGAGCGAGGAGAACAGAGCGGAGCTGGAAAAGATGGCGGAGGAGCTGTCAGCTTAGAAAGCAGATAAATATTGAATAGTGCCGATGATTGTAATATTTATGCAGTCATCGGCATTATTTATATATTAAATAATAAAAAAGAAAATTATTTTTTGATAGCTTATTGTAATTTAAAATAAAACGTATATTATATTATAATATACAAAAATGGAGGTAGGCTTATGATAATTACAGATAAAAAAATAAGAAAACTGGTAACAGAAAAAGAACTTATTGCTCCATTTAAGGAGGAGAATCTTCAAAGTGAGTCGTATGATATGACCATTGGAGATGAAGTGACTGTATTTAACAGAGAAGTGAGATGCTTAGACATAGCAGACCAGCAGGAGATAGATAAGATTTATACGACGGAGAAATTAACCGAGGAAGGATATTTGATATCACCTAAGGAGTATGTCTTGATTTCGTTAGCTGAGACGGTAAAATTACCTGATAATATTTCCTCCCATTTAAGACCTAAGACAAGGTATACAAGACTCGGCTTGATTGTAAGTGACCAGCATTGTAATTCATCCTATGAAGGTCATTTGAGAGTCGGCATTTTTAATGCTACGGACTATCCTATAAGAATACGATCGGGATATACGATTGCCCAGATGGTATTTGAGGAACTGAATGAGGTTGCTTCGGATGAGAAGTTATACAGAAATAAGAAGAATGCCCATTATCAAAAAGAAAACGGACAGTTTCGAGGTGCCAAGTTTAACGATGAATTAATTGAGAAGGTTATGGAAGAGATATTTAAATGACAGATTATCTTGATAAAGTAGTTGACAGCTATATAACTGGTGTTCAGAAGAAAATTGAGGATTGCGTTCCCGATGATGACGCGGAAGAGATGGTACAGACAATTAAGAATGTCACAAAACAGAGAATTATCGAAGAGGTGAAGCGGCAGTATAAGGATGAGGTTAAAGAGGAAGTTGAAGCTGAAATTCAGAAGAAGGTGAAGACTGAGAAAATCAGACAACTTCGAAACCTTATGTGGACAGGATTTATAGTTGCTTTTCTTGCAGGTCTTGCGGTTAATCAGGTGACAGAGATAATTGACTTTTTTAAGGGTAGTGCTTCCGAGATAAGCTTAGTACCAACTGTGGTGATAAGTGTGATTCTGACAGGAGTATGTGTTGTTATGTATATTTATACCTTTGTTAAGGATGCGGTAGAGGCATATAAGCAGATAAAAAAGAAATTAAATAATTTCACGCAACAGGAAGAGGTCATATCCCATATGGAGCATGACCTCTTTATTTCTTTATTAGGAAATTTCCCAAATCGTCAGAAATAGTGTATAATAGGCTGGAAATAAAAAATGACATAGCAAAAGAGCGAAGGGGGCTTCGCCATGACGTTGTTTATGAAGTTTTTTGTTTTGGTTTAGGTGAGACTGCACTGTCTGACTATGTGGGAAGAACTGTCATGGGCATGGATTTATCCGTATTTCATAACCTTCCGATATCGTTCAAACAGTGCAGTTTTTTGTGGTAAACTTCCAAAACCAACATGGAGGTACCACATTCTGAACAACAGAGAGGGTCGTATCCGAAAGAAAGCAGAATGGACTGCCGCCAGTCCTGAACGGAACGCAGAAAACGCTGCTTTTCAGGAGAAATACATTTACGAAGCTTCTTTTCCTGTTTATGATGCTTTGCATATATCCCATAGTAGCGGAGCATCTTGAAATGTTTTTCGGGGATGTGGACAATAAGTTTTTTTATGAAGTCCAAAGCAGGGACGGTTTCGGTAACGGTCCTGTTATCTTCGTGTCTGGTGTAATGAAGGGTTACGCTTTCGCCGTCGTAATTATCAATACGGGATGTAGCGATGACAGGTCTGCCGAGGTATCGGCTGATGTATTTAATGGTGATATCGGGAGTGCAGAGATTTGGCTTTGCGCGGACATAAAAACCTTCGGTATGTTTTTTGTACATTTCATTTTTGACTTTACGAAAAGCTGGACCGATACGGGAAGAGAGCTGTTCAAGCAGTACCTTGCGAAAGGCATTGCGGAGAAAGCCGTAATCAAAGTGTCTGATGGTACGCCATGGAGTGATGGAGCCGGCTCCGCCTTCTGATATGAGGGCATGGATGTGAGGATTCCACTTTAAGTCACGTCCGAAAGTATGAAGAACGCAGATAAAGCAGGGAGTAAAGTTTTCGGTTTTATTCATTTTTGAAAACATACGGAGGACAACTTCCCTGACGGAAGAAAATAAACAGTTTAAGAGGGTTCTGTCTTTGAGAAAATAAATGCGGAGTTCCTCGGGGATGGTGAAAACACAATGGCGGTGGACACATGCGACAAGCTTGCAGGACATATGAAAAGAACGAAGCTGATTGTATTTGTTTCCACAGGAAGGACAGAAACGGCTTTTACAGCTGAAAGGAACGAATTTAAGATTTCCACAGCGTGGACATCCATACATGGCACCGCCGTGGGAAGGGTCATCACAATGAATCATCCTGTTGACGTTTTCAATGATGGCAGGACGCGGATGGAGTTCGTAAATGATGTGTTCATAATAATCAGTAAAGATGGATTGTAATATATTCATAATAAAATTTTACAATAAAGAGAGATAAAAGGAAAACCCCTTCCCCTCATGAATGAGGGGTCAGGGGAGTTGAGAGTGTCGAAGACACTTTTTTATAACTATCCGGGGCAGACGATGGAGAATCTTGCCTGTGACTTGGATAAGATTACGGAGCTTGACCTTGACGGTTTTTCAATGTATTCTCTGATTAACATGAAGGAAGCATCCATTGATAAGGCGCAGGATGAGGTGAATGATGAGAGAATGTTCTTTGAGATTGCAGGTACCATGAAAAAGCGAGGTTATCATTTTCTTGAACTTACCAAGATGGTTAAGACAGACCGCTATAAGTACATTATGAATCGACACAAGGGAGCGGATACGCTTCCGTTAGGTGCGGGCGGGAGTGTGAATCATCTGGCGATGATGAATCCGATAGATATTGATGAGTATGCAAAAACCATTGAAGAGTTCGACAAGCGTGTGGGAATGCTTTTTGTACCTGAGTATGATAATGTCACCGTCTTTAAGGGAGATTTGCAGACGATACACCTTCCGCGCAACGAAGCCATGTACGGTGATTACAATGTCTATCTTGCGTTCAGGAATCAACTTCTTGAGGACGGGATGATTGAATTTGTGAGTGATGACGAGAACTATAGACTAACCGATAGAGGAATATTCTGGGGAAATACAATATCGAGGGAGTTATCGGCGCTAATAGGATGCTCTGCCCCGTTGTCGTCACAAAAATAAATTGACTTTATATGCCGAATGAATTATAATTTCGACAAAGTCAAAGATGTGGCTGAATCATCATAATAAAATCAAAGGAGTTTTTATGGTAATCAATTGGCTTATAATGGGATATTTTTTGATACTTTTTATAGAGAGAGGGCAGAGTCTTGTTCGTTCATTTTACGATAAAAATGTTTCCATGTGGGGGAGCGGTTTTGACCGCTATGTAAACGGAATCTGCATTCTGTCATTGGCGATGTTTCTGATTCTTTTATTTACGGGGAACAGAGATTTTCTGAAATCACTTTTTGTACAAGGCATTGAAGTGAATATTATAATGTTATGCATTACCATTGGTGTTATTTTGATTGCAGGTATGGTACATACGGAACATACAATATCAGGAATTCAGTTTGCATCGTATGGACTTTTGATTGCGGCGCTTATTATCAGAACTGCAAAGAACAATGAATCATCGGGAAACAGTCTTTTATTATGGCTGTCGCTGGTATATCAGATTTTCTTTTCGATGGCAATTCCGGTTGTGTACAAGTCTGCGATTAGAAATGCCGGACTGTTCCATGTTATTGAGGCGGTTGTGTCGTTTATTCTTGTAGCAATATTTGCTTACATGGCATACAGGGTATTCAGCAATAATGCGGTAAATCTCTTTATGGTGGCACCGATACTTATGGCAGTAATGGGAGATGCGATTGTTCTTGGGTTGAGATGGAAAGAACATGTGAATTATTTTGTACTTATATTTCTTGTGGCATCAGTTATAACCTGGATTTTCGGATTTATTATCGGACACAATATGAGATAAAGATACTCACTTATCGGATTCTGTAAATTATGCTGAATGTAAGATTAAATTACGAGGTAAGAATAATATGCATGATTATTATAAAAAGAATATGCTCAGACTGCGAAAGAGAACATCGGGATTTATGCTGCTGATAAAATTCGAATTGGAAGAGATGAGTGGAAAAAATACGAAGATATACTTAAGGAAATAATACACATATATGAGACCGAAATGCTTGAGTATTTTCCGTACATAGGAGGAGATGCTGCGAGCGGTACAAAGAATCTCACGGAGGCATATATACTTGTGGCAATGGGGGAAGCACTCAGACGGTATGGCACCTCTATGGAGCAGATAGGATATCTTATGGTATGTGTTTATGAGAGAAATTTAGGAAAGATTCCTAAGTTTATCCGTAGAATAATGCGTAGAATGTTCACGAATAAAAAGCTGCTTACTAAGCTGTTTTTAAAAAAGGATAAGAAGAATCGGGAAAATGCGGCGGCAAATCCCGGAAGCTTTGAGACGGAGACACAGTTTGTGCCGAAAAAAGGATATGATTTTAGTTATCACAATCTCGTATGCCCTCTTGCCGATTTTGCAAAAAAACATGGCTATGGTGAGTATATGCCGTATATATGTAATCTTGACTATGTTATGTTCGGATTGCTGTGAGTTCCGCTTTTTAGGGAACATACATGTTTTGAGGATGGAGATTACTGTGATTTTAAGTTGAAAATTTCTGAACAGTCTATGGAATATTGGCCGCCGCTGTTTAAACAGGATAATCAATACAAATGACAAAGATAATTATGGCAGTTTCATGTTCAATTTGCATGAAACTGTCTTTTTTTGTGTCGGGGACTTGCTAGAGAGGCAATTATACGATTTACTTTAATTGGCTCTTTGTCAATAGTTGGGGTGGTATCCTTCAGATACCGCCCCATTGCTGTGTTGGACGGGATTTTGATGTTTTGATTGAAAAATAATATTTTATAGCATGCAAATAAAACCTTCAGTGCCAGTCGTTTTGTTTTTCAGTGTTTAATGTGTTGTAAGTAAAATGCGGGTTCTGAAACGCTCAAAATTTCTTATGCCGTAAGAGCTTCGCTTCAGAACTTTTATTTTGTTGTTGAAGCCTTCTGTCGGACCGTTTGTAATGTGTGCATATTTAAAAGCATTGAGTATCTCACGGCACCAGTTCCTGTAAGTGGCGGCACATCTTTCAAATTCCGGAAGCTACGACTGTTCGGCAGTTGAAATCCATTCGAGGAATTCCCTGCGCTGCTCTGAGTACTTTGTGTTGTGACAGATACGGTAAAACCATTCCTTGAGATAATGGGCAAGGCGCAGGTCATCATTGTAAAGAAGCATTAAATCACAGGCTTTCTTATTATCGTCACTGAGGCTGTCATAACGGGCAGGTATGAGCGAACGGCTTCTTTTATAATACTTACGCAGTGAGACGGACATCGTTTTCTGGAGTCTTTTGCGGATGCTTTCGACTGCCCGGGTGGTCTGCCTGATAAAGTGGTATCTGTCGATAATCACGCTGGCGTTTGGAAAAAATGTTTCAGCCAGTTCGGCATAAGGTCTCCACATATCGCACACAAAAAACCTTACCCTGTAGCGTTCGGATTTCGGGATGTTCCTGAAATATGTAGTCAGGAATGCCTGTGAGCGGGAAGGCATGATGTCAAGGACAGAGTGCTTTACCGGGTCCGCCAGGATACACTGATACTTCTGCCCGCCGGCATTTCCCTTGAACTCATCAATGGAAACAGCCTGTGGAAGGGAAGGTTTTTGAATGGAAATGGTATCAAGGACACGGTTCACGGTCGAAACGGATACATTGCATTTTTCCGCAACGGAAGAGACGGGTGCTGTATCATGCAGCGAGCCGGCAATAAAAGCTGTCAGGCGTGATGACCTGTGGAAATACCTTGGAAGAAAATCGTAGGTTTCATAAAAATGTTTGCCGCAGCGGCAGGCATAGCGTCGTTTCTTCAGGACAAGGTAACAGTTTTTCCACTGAAAAGGAAGGTCTTTGACAGTCTGCATTCTGTAGTCGTGAATTTTCCGTGTAAATGTACCGCGGGCGGGGCACATATGTTCCTTTGGAACGGTTTCGAGGAAGATTTTCACAAAAGTATCAGCATGAATAACTTTTTTTACAATTACATCTTTAATATTTAGTAAATTATTGATACAATGATTATGCAATTTATTTGCACCTCCGAGTGGAATGTTGTGGTGACTGGCACTTGGAGGTTTTTTTATATTATAAAATAAAAAATGCCGGAGCGCATGACTTTTCAATCATACACCCCAACATTTATTATAGAACCCTTTAATTACAAAATTGGCATACCAATCAACGGGGTGATATGAGCTGTACCGCGCAGACAGCAGAGGAGAGCACAACCGTGGCAACGCAGGAGGTGGAACAGGAAGAGAGCTTGGTTGAAGAGACGGAGGCTTCAACAGAGGATGCAACAGAGGTGACGTATGAGGTTGAGAGTATAGCCGTTGACAAGGCTCTTGTTAAGGTGCAGACAGCGAAGGCAGGGGCTGACTCAACAGAGTGGATGGATGCACTTGTACAGAATAATGCGGCAGGTGGAATAAGTATTACTCTCGCAAGCGTGCTTCCTATGTATCGGGGAATGACGGTTAGTGCGACAATGACTAACAAGTCCACCGGTGCGGTAATGGCATCGGACACGGTGATGTCGGCAGGCACATATAATGCTGATATATTTATCGGCGGGCTTGAGAGCGGAAGCTATACTCTGCGCCTCAAAGCGGCAGGATTCATGGATTATGTGCAGGACGTTGAAGTGAACGGAAATATTCTGTATGCATACATCGGAACAGGTATGGTCAATCTTGACGGAGTATCGTATGAGACGGGTAAGACGCATCCGTGACTATTACTTGCAGGAGATGTTGACAGCGACGGAATGATAACGGAAGCGGACGAGGATGCGATAATGGATGATGCAGCAGGAAAACAGGTTGAGGCATATATCGATCTTAACGGTGACGGAAAGACAGATATTCTTGACCTTCAGTATTATGCGTTTGCGGAAAATATACTGAGCATGGGAACAGACAGAACTGCGTCGATTACCGAGAGCATATCTTCACAGGCGGCAGCAGTTAAGGTAAATGACAACAATACACTTGTGACGGGAGACGTTAATGACCTTCTCACCGAAAACGGTATACTCACATTCGCAACGGCTGACAATGCTGCTATTGCGTAGGACAATCCGGTTGAGATAGGTATATCATTCCAGAATGCGGATATGGAGGTGGCAGGAAGCGGTCTTACCATGGAGCAGATTGTGATTGAGACAGGTGATGTCAGCATTGAGAGCGGTGTTATTATAGTTGAGACCGAGAACGGTGAGCAGTATTTTCCAATCGGAGCTGCCACTGCGGCGGTTGCGACGTATATGGCAAGGGCGTCCGCAAATGACAGTTTTGTAATAAGTCTCGGCGGACAGGTTGTCGTAAAGCGTGTGGTAATCAGAATAACAGCAGCCACTCAGGGGGCGAACCTTGTCGATATAACCAAGGTTGAGTTCTTAAATGGCATGGAGAATCGTATTCCTGAACCTGATATGGATATTCCGCAGAATGTCAGCGCAGAGGCTGCCAACAAGAGCTTCACACTGACATGGGATAAGAGTAAGAATGTGACAGGATATGAGGTTGAGATTTCCCATGACGGAGTGACTGAGGTTGTCCGCACTGCAGCCAACACTCTGAAAGTGTCATCTTTTCGGATGAGACTGATGCTGAGCTTGAGCAGACGATAGGGGAGACTCTTGAGGAGACAACCGAGAGTATCACGGAAATTACGACGGAGATTACGACTGCAGAGACAGAAAGCGAGACAGTGGAAGCACAGCGGACGGAAAGCAGAAGCAAAAAAGCAGACAGAATCGCAATACTTCTCATTTCCGTTGTGGTTATTGGCATTATTGCAGCGGTATATTACATACTGTATCGTAATTATAGGAAGAAATAAGTCAAAATTTAAAAAAGCAGTACACAGGTGACTACGCCTAATCTGCCATCGGAGCGGGTGCTTCGGTGGCAGATTTGCTTTAGAAACATGGAAACGACAAATAAGCTATGGAACCTGCCGGGCAGTCTCATCAATGGGAAATATTCTTTCAAAATATGTGGATATTCCGCATTATTATATATCAAATTATTGAGGATTTTGTAAAAGAAAACAGTTGAATTTCTCATCAAAAATGGTAAAATATATGAGTATGACATTTTTACATAGGGAGGTACTTTATGCCAACATGGTTGATAGTAATCCTGTCCATCCTTGCGGTAGTGCTTGTTGCATTTATCGTACTCATGATTGTAGGCAGCAGATTACAGAAAAAGGCTAATTCACAGCAGGAGGCACTTGCTTCAGCGGCACAGACGGTCTCAATGCTGATTATTGACAAAAAGAAATTGAAAATTGCGGAAGCCAATCTTCCGAAAGTTGTTACAGATCAGGTTCCTAAGTACGCTCGCCGTGCTAAGTTCCCAATCGTTAAGGCGAGGGTTGTCGGCGGCGGCAGCAAGCCTATGAACCTCATTGCGGATGCGGCAGTGTTCGATATTCTTCCTGTAGGTAAGGAATGTAAGGTAGTAGTCAGCGGAATCTATATCACAGAGATTAAGAGTGTCCGCGGCGGAGCAATCCCTGCACCACCTAAGAAGAAGGGACTTGCGGGACTTGTTCAGAAGGCGAGAGCACCTAAGAAGGACAAGCCTGCGAAGGATGCCAAGGCAGACAAGAATGCGGCTTCCGACAATACGAAGAAGACTAAGAAGAGTAAGTAATAATAAAAAGGTGCTGTAAAAAAACAGCGTTGAAATGAGGCACTTGCCCACATTCGTTG
>UQZF01000031.1 GCA_900545455.1 uncultured Eubacteriales bacterium | reverse complement strand
TTCCACATAAAATCATTCTAACTGTATTCATAATAATCCTCCTCCACATATAACTCCTAATTTAACTTTGCATCAACTTAATTGCCTCATCAACAGATACACATGTAGCAAATCTCTTTGGCCACATCATATCATTGTAATATTTATAGGTTTCTTCTCCAGACATATAGTCGTTATCAAACGTTGAATTTGCCCCTTGTGGAACAATTACTTTATATCCTCTTTCAAAAGCAGATTTCACAGTTGCATCTATACAGAAATTTGTCTGTAACCCAACTATCATTAATGTATTTTCATCTTTAACATAATCTGTAAAATCTTTATTTCCGAAACAACTATTGATATTTTTTGTAAATATCTTTTCACCTTCCCTTGGATGCACCTGTTCTGCAATCTCGAATTCTTCATCACCGATTGAAAATCCCGTTCCTGGTCCATCATCATGCTGAAAATAGATAACCTCTATTTGATTATCTCTAGCTGCTTGTATAATTCTTGAAGTATTATCAATAAATTCATCAAAATTAAAAAGTCTGCTATCTGTTATTCCTTTTTGTATATCTATCACAAGTAGTTTCATTCGTTTCTCCTTTACACATAAAAATTCCGAGTTATTAAATTCTTTCAAAATTCCATCTTCTTGCCCTACGGACAAAAAGCATCCCTCCCTTTCAGCTCGGTCAATTCCAGTTTGTTTATTCCCATGTCACAGCCCGCACACATACATCTCCTCAACCGCGCCAAGCGCAGGCTGCTTTCTTCCGCTCGCCGTGAAGCCATGTTTTTCATAAAATCTGATTGCACGCACATTGCTGTCAAACACCCACAGCATGATCTTAGAATAGCCTGCTGCCTTGACATCACCGAGCACCCTATCCATCATCATGCTGCCATAGCCATTATGCCAATTATCCATCAATGAATGAATACAGATAAGTTCAGCGTATTCCGGCATATCCTTCTCCCTTGAGGCATCCCACCATGCTATACAATGCGGCTTGCCATCAAGTTCCAGAATATATCCGTTTCCCTTATTTTCATCAAGAAGCCTTTTGTACATTGCTGTCGCACGTTCTATTCCGGTGCATTCTGAAAGCAGGTCGGCAGGAACTATGTCCTTGAACGCCTCCTTCCAGCTCTCAGTCTGTATGTATGCAAGGTTATTTTCGTCGCCTTGTTGTACTTTTCTTATATTTATCATGGTTTCACCATCCTCTCTTTCCAATAACTTCACTATATTTTTAATTCATATATCCTCTGTTTCGGCATTCCTTCATAGTAAAATACATAGTCCTTCGGAGGCTGCACCTCCTCAATTAACCTCGCACCCAGCTTTTCAATAGTCTTGTAGGAAGCCACATTGTCAAAATCGCATGTCAAATACAGCTTATCCATCCCATAATATCTTGCGACATCCGGCATTAGCTGGCAAGCCAGAAGCGCATAATGATTTCCCCTGTACTCCTCATCGACTTCATAGCCGATATTTCCATTATAATATGAGTGATAATTGTGACCGATTCTGAAGCTTATCTTTCCCACATTTACATTACGGGATTTGGAAATAATGTTCCACCAGTAAAACGGCAGTTCTTTGTCATTTCCGGCATAAGTATCAATCAGTTCAAGCCTGACGCTGTCATTTTCCAGTGTAAAAAAATCTTTATTAAAAATGGTGTACCGACAATACTCCCGGCTGTCATCCAAGCTTTTGCGAATAATTATCTTCGCTATAACCGCAATACCCACAACAACCGCACAGAATATTCCATACATCTGAATACTTGTATACCAAGGTGCAGACTGCATTTCATACAGCCCCGGGTGTGCTTTGTAATCATAAATTATGTACACGCTATGTCCCACAAGTATACCGAAAGATATACCAATCAACGCATTCAGAAAATCATTAATTCTTTTCCTCATAATTTATACCTCATGCATACTGCAAGAAACGCTTGTCCCCTTTGCCCTTGAACCATATAAAACCACTTCATTTGCACCAAAGCTTTTACACAGCTTTACAACCTCTGCTATTACCTCGTCTGCTTTCATCCGATTACCACCCCTATCCGCAAAACTTTTTTTCTTTGAAATTCTGAAAACTGCCAGTCTCTCCGGATAAGCTTTTACAGCAATAACTGCTTCACCATCTGTATTTCCCTGTAGTGCTCACCCATAAATGTATACTCTATTTCCTTAATTTCCCAAAAACCAATATCGCCATACATTTTTCGTGCAACGGCATTCTCAAGTGACACACTTATATATATTTTATCGGCATTATATTTTTTCTTAAAAAATTCTATAAATTCCAATACTGCTCTTTTCCCGCAGCCCTTTCCCTGATACTGTTTTCCTATCATAAAACGGCTCAAAGACCACCCCGGAATATCTTCATCATAATCATACAGTATAAAACCAACCATTGTCCGGTTATGATATATTGCAAGAGTATACAAGCCATCCTCAAAAGCCGCCTCAACCAATGACTGAGCATTATCGGCAACAAAATGTTTTTGGCTCTCATCAACCTTAAGCGCTATACATTCCATATAGTTTTCTTTGGTAATTTTTCTGAATTCCAGCTTATCTTCATCCATATTCAACATTTTTCATGTCTCAGATATTTAGAAACATATCCTCCTCATTCCATATATTGTTCCTTGTGCATTATGTCTGCCCATATATGCATGATATCAGGGTCAAAAGGTCAGAAGTCCGATGCAAGCTTGCTTGCGTGAGGATTTTTGACGTTGTGACCCGCCAAAAATATGAGTAAGTAGCCATTTTTCAAAGAAAAATGTGCGAATTACGAATGTTATTGAGAATTGTGGGAGCACGCAGTGCGGAGCAATTCGATATCATAGAGGTCAAAATACCTTTTGACCTCAACATCTTATTTATACCACTACATATTTTGACATTTGTATTGTTATGATGTTAAGGTCAAATAGGATAAAAATTTGCCATGTATAACGGGATATATTTATGCATATCGCGACTTTTGTGAGAAGCTTAGTTGTTCTTAGGACTCTGCTTATTGCCCAGCCACAGTCAGCATGGATGCTGACTGAGTTGCAAACAGCCACGGAGGGCTGTTTTTGCAACAGTGGCGTACCATATCAATACATAAATCAGAGTCCTTAGAACACCTTGCTTCGAGCAACCGGAGTCGATATGCATAAATATATCCCGTTATACATTCAAAACCTAATACACCTATTTGACCCCAACATCATTGTTATCTGTTATTCTCCAACTCTGTTCAGTGTCACGTCATCCACTGTTCCCCAGCTTCCTCCGTTGCACTTCATTCTCACACCGACAACGATAGTGTCCCCTGTGAGCTTGATATCAGTAACTGTTGGTTCCTTCCAGTCTGCATACCCCGTAAGCTCAAAGCTCTGTGTGTACTCCACGCCGTCAGCAACTGCATACAGCTCAAGCACTGATGAGCTCAACATATCTCCACCCTGTGAGAAGGCTGAGAGCTGATAGGTTCCCGGCTCAAGTCCCGTTACCTCCTGCTCGATGGAGAAATCCATCTCACTCGCTGACCAGAAGTGGAACGCCGTCTCACCCGTCTTGGCGTCTTTTGCGTTGACCTGATAATCTGTAGGGTTCTCTTTTCCGTTGTAAGCCAGCTTCCACATGGAAGTGTCGGAATCCTCAAAGCTTGAATTCACAACGTAATTTATAAGCTTAACCTCAACATTTGCGACAACCGTTCTGTACTCCTCATCCAGCTCCTCGTCCTGAAGAATGCCCTCTACCTGATAGCTTCCTCCGATATTAGTGTCTACCGCTGCGATCTGTTCAGCATTCCATACAACAGGAACCTCCCTGTTGGCTGTCTTGTCATTGTAGACAACCTGTGCTGTTTCAGGCAGCACCAGCTCAGCTCCCACATTGCAGAATACCTCAACATCAGGAACCTTTTCAACCGCAAGCGGTGCCGTTGCCCCGCACTTTAATTCCCTGAATACCTTGAGTGAGTCGAGCGGATGTCCGGTAAAATCGAACAATGCCTGATTATCCCATGAACAGCCGCCATAGTACTTGCCGGCATCCTTCGGGTCATATGAACCTGAATAGCTGCTTGCCCAGCCGCTTCCATATTTCTCCCAAAGCTCTGAGTTGTCCGCATCCGCAGGTCCTACAGGAATCCATGTTCCTTCCCAGTAGAACACACCCATTATATCAGCTTCATCTGCTGCCGCACATATATCACGAAGCATATCTGCCTGTCCCTGAACAGTTGCATCATACCCGTCCACAAGGTCGCCGTCACCGGATACACTGTTACCGCTTCCGTCACCATCCTCGGTGGTATAGCAATAAGAAGTCTCTGCAATCACAACCTTCTTGCCGTAGGTGTCCTGAACATATTCTGCCATCTCCTGCATATTCTCCATCGAGCCATGCCAGAATGAGTAGTAGGACATTGCAAAAATATCATAATCCACACCATATTTCTCAAGGTCAGCCGTAATCTTCGCAACCTCACCCTGTTTATCAATGTCCGTATAATGGACAGCAACCTGAATGTCTTTTCCTGCAGCTTTTGAGACCTCACGCACTGCACTGCTGCCCGCCTTCAACAGCTCCGCAACTGAGGACGTGAATGTCTCTCCCGACATTCCCTTATTGATTTCATTTCCTACCTGAACCATACATACATCGACACCGGCATTCAGGATATCAGTGAGGCTTGTCACCGTAAAATCATAGAGTGCATCGCTCTTCTGCTCAAGATTCATGCCCTTCCACGCCTTCGGAACATACTGCTTGGTCGGGTCAGCCCAGAAATCCGAATAGTGAAAATCTATGCACACCTTCATGCCATACTGTGTCGCTCTCTTACCAAGCTCAATAGCTGTGGCAACGTCATTATTTCCACCGCCATAACCGTTTCCGTTCTCATCGTATGGGTCATTCCATACACGAAGTCTTATGTAATTAACTCCGGCTTCCGCAAGCGTCTTGAACACATCCTGCTTCTCGCCGTCAAAGCCATAGTACTTTGCTCCGCTGTTCTCCACCGCAAGCACTGCCGATGCATCCATTCCCCTTATGAAATCATCCGAGATGTCCTCTATCGGCTGCACGAATATACCCGACTCCTCCGGTCCGTCCGGCAGTGCAAATGTTGTCACGTCAATCACCTCGGGATTAATCTTAATCTCATCTGCCGTCTTTCTCTCAATAGCCGGAAACTGTGTTGTCGTCTCCTGCTGCGCATCGGTACTCTGACTCTCACTGTCCGACCGGCTGTTCTCCGTGCTGTTATTTCCCGCACTCTCCTTCTTGCCGCAACCCGCCAGTGTGCCGGCACTAAGGCTCACGCAAAGCACTGCAGCCAATAGTTTTTTGCTGAATCTACCCATGTTTTTCCTCATACTGTCCTCCCAAAATTTTGTCTATTACCATAATACATAAAATAGAGAAAAAGGTCAATATCACCACATATTGCCTCGTGATATTGACCTTCGATAAACTTCTATTAATTTATGTGCCGTAAGCCTTTACTGTACATTTCCTGACAGGAACGGTGTGAATTTCTCAATTATTGCATCTCTGTCGGCTGCTGCCTGTGCAAGGTCTAAGTCGCAGAGGTTCTCAAGCGGTGTCTCACTGTAGCCCTCCGGAATATCCCCGATGACGCCACGGCCTGTTATAGGATACTCTGTCGCATACTTCTCCATGGCAACATCTGAAATTGCCCAGTCAAGAAATGTATATGCTGCAGGATTGATTGTATCCTTTGCAATCAGACAGTTGGCCTCAACATCCCAGCCACAGCCCTCTGCCGGGAATACAACCTCAACAGGATAGCCCTCCGCAAGCAGAGTTGCGCAGCGATAACCGAAAGATATGCCGATTCCGCACTCACCGGCAGCCGCCATTTTAGCAGGCTTTGAACCTGAGGTTGTATAGTTAGCTATATTCTTATTAAGAGCTTCCATGTACTCCCAACCCTTTTCTTCACCCATAATCTGTAAAATACCATTGACCGTCAGCATACCTGTTCCTGATGATGTCGGGTCAGGCATTACTATCATCCCTTCATAGCAAGGGTCAAGCAGATCTTCAAATGACTTAGGTATCGGCACACCGGCTTCCTCACATACCTGTGTATTCACAAGAAAAGCTGTCTCATACACGTCACAGCCTGTCCAAAGAGGCTCCTCATTCTTACTGTCATAGAACCTCGAATCAAGAAGCTCTGTACCCTCCGGTCTGTAACCCTTGATAATTCCATAAGGTTCAAGCTGAAGCATAACAGAAGCCGAAGTTCCCCATATTACATCAGCTACCGGATTGTCCTTCTCAGCTATAACCTTGGCTATAAGAGTTCCTGTTGACTCACGTATGACTTCTACATTAATATTCGGATAGAGCTCCTTAAAGGAAGCAAGATACTTGTCAATCTGGTCATCCTCGAAAGCGGTATATACAGTAATTGAGCCTTCTGTCGCCTTAACAGTACCTCCATCTGCACTTGTAGTCCCTGTCTCAGCTTCACCGCCCGCTGATGTTGAAGCTGTCGTAGTCTGAGCAGCCTCATCTGTTTTAGTAGATTTCACGCTGCATCCTGTAAACGATGCAAGTACAAGAGCTGTCGACATAGCCAAAGCTATACAATTTCTTATTTTTCTCCTCATAAAAGCCTCCATTCTGCCGCAATATAACGGCGCATCTTCTTTTATCCGCTTAGAAATTCAATTCTGCCTCATTTTAACTTCCGTACAATCTACTTTGTACCTCCTTTCCATCTGTTAAGCCTTCTCACAAGAACTGCATTAACGAACTCATAAATTGTGCGGACTGCAACATTTATTAAAAAGATGAGAATTGACATAGCTGCTGCTGTGGCATAATCGCCATTGTCATCCATATTGAGGATGGCTATGGATACCGGCTTACTCTGTGCCGTGTACAAAAATACCACTGCCGACACTGTTACCATCGAGTTGACAAAGAAATACATGAATATTTCAAGCACCGCATTGATGCACATAGGGAGTGATACCCTTGTAAATACCTGCCAGAAAGGAATGCTCATTGATTCGGCAACATTCTCATACTCTCTGTCAAGCTTCTTTAATGCCGTACCCGCAGTCACATATGTAACCGAAAACAGGTGAATTGTTGTACAGCATATCATGATTGCAAAGGTTCCGTATAGTCCTGAAAAACTGTTCGACACAGCAATGTTCAGGAAAGGAATCTCAATCCATGGTTTGTTAAAAAACATGATATATCCAAGTCCCAGAACAAGTCCCGGCAGAGCCATAGGCATCGTGGCTAAGAATCGGCAGAATCCGCACAGCTTTCTCATGGTTCTGCCCTTCTCAATCAGGTATGCGAATGAGAATACAAGCACTGTTCCAAGGCACGCTGCACCGAAAGCCAGCTTAAGGCTGTTTACGAAGCTTATAACTCCGGTTCCGTGAAGCGCTGCTCCAAAATCAAAATGCCTGAGTGTAAACGACATATTGTAAGGCCATACCTTCACGAACGCAGACAGGGCAACCGTTGCAATCAGTATAATGAATATCAGCGATATAATGCTGCAATATACCTGATAGAAAATATCCCTCGCCTTAGAATCCTTAGGTGTAAATGTAACCGCCTTGGATGAAAGTTCGTTTCTTGCATTCTTTTTCTGCATTGCAAGATCAATGATAAATGAAATCATCGCCGGGATTGTGAGCACTACGCCTACAACCGCTCCCATTGACATCTTCTGCTGTCCCACAACCTGCCTGTATATATCGGTGGCGAGAACAGAATAACTGCCGCCCACAACCTCGGGTGCTCCGAAATCCGTAAAGCTCATTGTGAAACACACTATAAATGAGTTGATAAGTCCATATCTTATTGACGGTAACGTAACCTTAAAAAAGGTTCTTACCGGTGATGAATCCATGACCTCCGCAGCTTCATACAATCTGTTATCAGCGCTGTCAAGCGCAACTGACAGTATCATATATGCTTGAGGCAGGCAATATACAATGAGTGCCATGATAATTCCGGTTTTTCCGTACAAGCCTATATCTATTCCAAGCTTAGTTGTAATAAGTCCCGTCCTTCCGAACAGATATATCAGTGCCATTCCGTGTACCATTGTCGGTATAAATATAGGGAGTAATGCCAGATACCTATACATTTTTTTCAGCCTCATGCGGGTTCTTGTAACACCGTATGCATACAACAGTCCAATCACTGTTGACGCAAGTGCCGTAACTATTGACACGGTAAGCGAATGTCCTATAGAAGACAGCATAAGCGGATTGCTGAAATAGTCTGCAAAGTTCTTAAGTCCTACCCAATTACCCTGATTATCCGAAAAAATCTGTCCGAACATCATAACCATCGGCATTATCAAAAAAATCAGGAACCAGGCAAACATTATGATAATCATGATACGCTGTACAAGATTGCCTATGTGTATTGATTTAATCCGCGCCTTTTTATTTGCCATATGCACTATACCTCCCCTCCGACACCGGCATGTCCGTCAGCACCGAAATAACATAGCTTACCGCGTTTGAATCGAATTGATATAGAATCACCTTTTTTTATTCCGAGCCGGCTGACCTTATCCGTCGACAAATCAAAGGAAATAAAATCATTGTTGAGCGGTGCAGCTCCACCTTCACCTAAATCAAGCCACAGTCGATAACCATAGCCATGAAATTCTATATCATGTACTATAACATTGAACGAATTAAGCGATTTAGGCTCCACTATCTCAATATTTTCCGGTCTGCATGCCTTAAGCTCATTTCTCCCGGAGGTAAGTCCCTCAACAAGCATTTTATCAGTTGTTACATTAGCCCTTGTGAGCAGGTCTGCCCTGAAGAAATTGATTGAACCGATAAAATCGGCAACAAACGGATTACACGGCTCATCATATATCTCCACCGGAGTTCCCTTCTGCATCACACAGGCATTATTCATAACAACTATTGTATCTGCCATCGTCAGTGCTTCCTCCTGGTCATGAGTTACCATTATGGTTGTGATGCCAAGTCTCTGCTGAAGTGCTCTTATCTCCTTACGAACCTTCTGGCGCACTTTCGCATCCAGTGCCGACAACGGCTCATCAAGCAGAAGAAAATCAGGAGATACAACCAATGCTCTTGCCAAAGCTATTCTCTGCTGCTGACCGCCTGAAAGCTGTGACGGATACTTGTCTATCTGGTCTAAGAGATTTACCTGATTCAAAATACTCTCTATTCTTTCGTTCATTTCCTTCTTGGGCAGCTTTTCCTTCTTAAGTCCGAATGCTACATTCTGTCTGACAGTCATATTTGGAAACAGTGCATATGACTGGAACACAATACCGAAATTTCTCTTGCCCGGTGGCAGCTTGGTTGCATCGCTTCCATTTATATATACCTGACCTGCTGTCGGTCTCTCAAGCCCTGCGATAATTCTCAGCAAGGTTGTCTTGCCACAGCCGGAAGGTCCTAACAGGCACACAAACTCACCTTTATTAATAGTAAGATTGATATCGTCAAGTGCCGTGAACTTTCCGAAAGTCTTTTTGATATGACGAAGCTCCAAGAAGGTACTCCCGGCATCAGGCTTTCTTTCTGCATTATAGTTATCCATATCATTACCTCCTTCTTTATCGCAAAGAAAAAGGACGCTTTCCAATCCTGCTTGGAAAACGCCCTTGTTTTCAACTTGTTAGTTATTGTAACTTGGTACCAACTTGTAGTCAATTATTTTTGAATAAAAAGTCTAAGATTGTTGATTTTTTATATTTTTTAATCAAAGTGGACGAGAATATTGTATATATTCTATAAATTTCTTAATTTTAGCAATTATTTATTGACGGCAACTTGGTACCATGTTAAATTGCAGATAATCCGGAAGAAAAGAAAGGTACCTGTTATATGAACATTGAAAATAATACGAATATAGAAGCAACACGCAGGGAAATCATTTCCTATATAAGAAGCTATATAAGAGAGAACGAATTAAAGGAAAATGACAAGCTCCCTTCCGAAAGCTTCCTCACGGAAGCCTTCTCAACCAACAGAAATACCGTCCGAAGTGCTTTGGCAACACTTAAGGCTCAAGGGATTATCTACTCCCAAAAGGGTAAGGGCTTTTTCGTATCTGCCCGCCCTCAGCCACTCGTATACCGGCATGACAATTCCCTTGGCTTTTCCGAAATACTCAACAACGGGACACGCAACTTCGGCAGCATAATTCTATCAGTTGAGCTTAAGTCACCCACACATAAGGACTGTGAGATGCTGAAGATTGCGCCCGGCGAGCCGGTATATTATCTGCGCCAGCTCCGTACCATCAGCGGACAGGGCTTAGCTGTATGTCTGTCGGTAATACCTGCCAAGTTCGTACCTGAGCTTGAAAAGCATACAGACAATTTCAAGGGAACCAACAATATTTTCCTTAATGTATATCATTTTCCACATCCGGTATGTACATGGGTTCACCTCGAAGCTTCCCTCCCAACCCGTAAGGAAATTGAGCTTCTGAATATCTCGGACAATATGCCGATTCTTCAACAGGAAAATGTATTTGTTGTAACTGACATGGGTGCAATTGAGTACTTTAAGGTACGCGCCAGAGGTGATATGTTCCATTTTTCAATGGAATTCATATAACAAAAATAAACAGGAGGTATATCATTATGAAGAAACTCGAAATTATTATCAAACCTGAAAAGCTTGAGATCGTCAAGACGATTCTCGATGACAACGGAATCAACGGAATGAACTTTGTAACCACCATGGGCTATGGCAAACAGAACGGCACAATCAAGTCATATAACGGAAACGAATATAAAATCGGTTTCCTCCCAAAGATTAAGATTGAGACCATCGTGGCTGACGAAATTGTAGATAAAGTTGTTGATAAGATTCTTGAGGAAGTAAATACCGGACAGTACGGCGACGGAAAGATTGCCATATACAATGTCGAAGAATACATCCGTATCCGTACAGGCGAACGCGGTAATGATGCATTATAAGATACTGCAGCGGAAACGGAGTTGAAAAAGCATGAAATTCTTGATTTACATACAGGATTTTAATGCTCTGTCTATATGCATAAGGCTTTTTCTGGCAACCCTGCTTGGCGGACTTGTAGGTCTTGAGCGCGGAACTCACGGACAGCCTGCGGGAGCACGAACCTTCGCCCTGGTATGTCTTGGTTCGTCTCTCGTCATGATAACGGACGAATATCTTGTGCTTCATTATGGTACAGGAGACCCCGCAAGGCTTGCCGCCCAGGTTATAAGCGGCATAGGCTTTCTTGGTGTAGGCACAATCATAGTCACCGGAAAAAGCTATGTCAAGGGTCTTACCACCGCCGCAGGTCTGTGGACAACAGCATGCCTCGGAATAGCCATCGGCTCCGGCTACATATTCGGTGCCCTCATTGCGTTCGTTCTCGTCATCTTCGTTATGACCATACTCACCTTTTTGAGCCACCATGTAGAGGAAAATTCGCGCGGCATGCTTCTGTACATGGAAGTCGATAAAGAATGCGGTGTTCAGGCAATCTACCGGTTCGTACAGGACAACAATTTTCATATCTCCACAATAGAGAAGCAGAAAAGACAGGCATTACAGGGAAAAGATGCCGTCATATCTGCCAAGCTTGACCTGCACAAGAGACAGAGCCATGAAAAGATAATCAATCAATTATATCAAATTGATGCCATTCACTATGTTGAAGAGATAAGATAGTTACTCTTCATTACTTTAATAAAATCGGAGGTGTACAATATGGCAACACGTTCAAGTATTATGGACACTAACAGTTACAGCAGCAACAATATATCTCTCCTTGATTCATCCACAAAGGATTTGATTGAGCGCCGTGAAAAATATATGGGCGGTGCGTACAGGCTCTTTTACCGTAAGCCTGTCAATCTGGTTCGCGGTGAGGGCGCATATCTGTGGGATGCAGCCGGCACCAAGTATCTTGATATGTACAATAATGTTGCAGGAATCGGACATTGCCATCCCGCAGTAATAAATGCAGTCAATGAGCAGATGAAAATGCTCAATACCCATACACGCTATCTCCATGAGCGTATTATTCGGTACAGCGAAGATATACTCGCCATGCTTCCTGATGAGATAGACAAGATTATGTTCATGTGTACAGGCTCAGAGGCAAATGACCTTGCTCTGCGCGTGGCACAGGAATACACCGGTGGTACCGGAATAATAGTATCTCAGGAAGCCTATCACGGCACAAGTGCTCTTACCTCAGGCTGTTCACCCGCTCTCGGAAGTGAGCAGCCGCTTCTTCCTAATGTCAGACTGATTCCAACCCCTGATTACTTCCGTCACGGCGGAACACCCGATGAATTCATAAAATGGTATGCCGACGAAATGCAGTCAAAGATTGATGAGCTCAATGCAGCCGGCTACAAATTTTCCTGTTTCCTTGCCGATTCCATCTTCTCCTCAGACGGTGTACATCCTGACCCTGTCGGCTATGTGAAGGCTGCTGTTGACGTTGTCCACCGAAACGGCGGCGTGTTTATCGCTGATGAGGTTCAGCCGGGATTTGCGCGCACCGGAGATGCCTTCTGGGGCTTTGCCCGCCACGGCATAATTCCTGATATGGTGACAATGGGGAAGCCGATGGGCAACGGCATTCCTGTATCTGCCCTTGCAGCCCGCCATGAGGTTCTCGCTGCATTCAGCGATAAGCTCCCATACTTCAACACGTTCGGCGGTAATCCGGTATCCATTGCGGCAGCGCAGGCTGTTCTGTCGGTAATCAAAGAGGAACACCTTCAGGAACACTGTAAAACGGTAGGTGCCAAGCTCCTTTCCTCCCTCAGAGAGGTAATGGCCCGTCATCCCGAATCTGTCGGCGATGTGCGAGGTGCCGGCTTATTCATAGGCTTCGAACTCACCATGAATGGTGGCAAAAAGACACCTGACCAGGCAAAGGCTCTCGACATGATTGAGCTTCTCCGCGACAATCATGTCCTCACATCAGTTGCAGGGCCTTACGGAAATGTCTTAAAGCTCCGCCCGCCTATGGCCTTTAAGGAATGTGATATTGACTGGGTAACTACTACACTTGATGACTGCCTTGGAAAGCTTGAAGGGTAAAAAAGCACACTCGGAATGCGCAGCATTCCTCGTTTACGCGACAGTCGCCGTTTCTACGCTGAAATAAAAAATCCCGGAGAGAATAAATTCTCTCCGGAATTTTTTATTTCAGCTTAATGCTTCTCGTTGCGTTCTCCCTTCATGGATTAGTAACAAGATAGGCGTACAGCATTTACTCAAGTTCCCCTTTAAACACATATCGTCCCTTGCCATTCCCCTTTACCGCCTCAACGACCTCAATCTCTCTCAATTTTAACATAATTGCACGTGAAGTAGTAGGGGAGCAATTAAGTATCCGCTGTATCTCCAAAGCACCAAATACTTGTTTCGCATCAATTTCATCATACACTTTTAATAAATTTTCCTGTGTCGGCAATTTATAAGATTTCTTCGCAAGTGCACATCTTATCTCCTCAATAGTCAGCTTTCCATTTTGAATAATCGGGTTTTCCTTTTCAATAATCGGATTTTCTGTCTGAATAATCGGATTTTCCTCTTCAATAATCGGGTTTTTAGATTCAAAAGCCGATTTTTTAGCACTTGCATTATAAATAATCGTTTTTAGAATAAATGCATCAACATAATAAACCGGACTCTGTAATCCGGCACTCTCCAATTCAGTACACATACGATCAACACCCTCGCCATATTCCTTAACATATTTGTATGCTTTTAAATATTCAGCAATTCTTGGATTTCTCGAAAAATGTGTATGGCGAATATTGCTAACCTTAACAAGTCCCGGAAGCTTTCCCGGACTTTCTACTACAATACGATCATCAAACATTTTTACCTGAATTTCTGTCCCGGTTATACTGTAAGACCTATGTGTAACGGCATTTACAATAATTTCCTGCCGTACAAATTTAGGATATTCTTCTTCCGTTACAAATAACCCATCACTTCCCAAGTACGTTTTCTCTTTTATCTGTGTATCTAAGTATGCAATACAATCCTGAATCATTTTGAGTATTGTTCCTTCAAACATAACATCCTTGATAACATTCATTTCTGTACCGACTTTTTCTTCTGTACCCTCAAAACGAATAAAGCGTATTCTTGCACGTGGAAAATAAAGCTGTGGATTCTTACCAAACAAAAGAATCGCTGCACCACTTATCATTTCTTTTCCATTCTTTATTTTAACAAAACCCTTATTCTCTTTTAAATATTCTAACGGCATTTTACTATAGCCTATTTTTTCAATATATGATTGCACCATTTCCATATCTATGTCATCAGTAGATGCATCTGGTACGCTCTTATCCTCAAAATACCTTTCACCCTTATCATACATTAACTGTGTACGTTCCTCAAATGTAAGTTTTTTTGATTTATCCCCGACACGAATATAGGCTTCATCTGCTTGATTGGCATGCACAGCCACACTTGGTTCTATATGCATCACAATAATATGATTATCTCTACCTTTATCATCTATACAAGAAATTTTCTGAATTTCCACCGGAACAGACGGCTCGCAAAAATCATATGGTGCCCGCAATAGTTCATTGACATTTTTTTCATTATAATCTGTTCCATCAATTCTTCTTGTTTTATCAGATATTCCAATGGCAATATCTCCGCCGTCGGCATTTGCGAAAGCTACAATTGTTATTGCCAATGCCTTTGCATCAATATCAGCAGACTTTCTGTCAAATACTTGTTTTTCTTCTTTAGAAATAATTTCTTCCAATGTCATGCATTCACCTTCTTTTCATTCTTCCTCAATTGCCTCAATGAACTTGTCAACTTGATCATCAATTTAAGCTACTTTTATGCGTGATGAACTGTATAGTAATGTTTTCCATCCAAAAAAACATAATTTGCACCAACACAGTAAGCGTTCATTTGACTCATCAACCAATGTGCCGGCAAGTCAAATATACCTACCAGTAATTATAGGAATCTACATAAAATGTCGAAATTCATAAGTTGCTCCTTCGTAATTAGACAACAACCATCCTATTCGTGCTATTTGATTGGAATAGTCGATGGTACATGGCATTTTAGTGTATAATCCAAAACTATTCCAATTCATTTTGGATAATCCTAATATCTCTGATATTATCTGTGTCATATCACCTGCGCCATAATGTTTAACTATTTTTAGCGGAGTTGGTATACTCTTCCCTCCCTGAACATAACTATAATGTACATGTCTAATCGATGTAGCAACACCATGCGTATACAAAAAAGCCGAATTATCGTTATACGGAAAACAAGTCCCTCTTTTGATTGGAAATCTATCCAGAGTAAATTGACGATTCATAGCAAAACATTTCACATTATCCTCATGTGCTATTTCAATCAAATCAACCTCTGCAATCCCTGCATTCACTAAACATTTAGTTAATACTAGGTTGTTTACCTATAACCAAATCTTCAAAATACTTTCTTCTATCTGCCTCGATAGGATATGCTTTTTCTGCATAATAAGAATATTTCTCTTCATAATCCAATGCAGGAAATCTAGGTTGAGCGTCAATCCAATTTTGCACATTTTTTCTGACATTCTCATTCCTAAAATTGCTATAAGTTCTAGCCAGACTAGAATTATTTGATGTAAAAATCTTGCACTTCCAGTCCCAAATACACTCTTGTGCCGAAGGAAGTCCTGATTCTACAGATGCTCCCGCCCCCAACAAAAATGAATATCGAGTATTACTGTTTTGTGCAACAGAACGTATAAATTCATCAAATTGTAATATGTTTTCTGTTATCATATGACCACCCTCCTTCGTCATCACTCTTTATTATACATTCCTGCCAAATCTCGCTGATGTCTTTGCAATCTTAACTTTCTGCTCTTCAAAGAGTTTTTGTTCCTCTTCATATTTTTGATTCCTATTATAGTTCAGATACTCTTGAATCTTATTATCAAATTTTACCTTTTCATCCTTCTGATACTTTTTAACTTTCCCCAATTCAATAGTACCTATAATTATATCGTCCTTGTCACCACCTTTTATTTGCAATACATTTCTATCATTCCTGCCAAACGGACCAGTTATTCTTGAATCTCCATATATTGAAGTATTTGCCTGAACAATAAATACATGCAAATCCCTCGCAGTAGTTTCAATTATATTAGAGAAATAAGAAGTATCCCTATTATGTTCCGGAGCAAAGATGATATCCACTTTATCTTTATACAAGGCTCTTGCGTTTATATCTGTAAATTCATAACACAAAAATAGCCCATAATCTATCCCTCTATTATTTATTATTTGGTACACCGGCTTTTCTTGATCTACACATATATATTTTTCTAAAGCTAATATTTGACGTTCCATAGGAGCATAATCATTTTTTTCACGTGCAAAAAACACAGCACTTGTATATCTCCCTGTGTTCACTGGTGCAAATATTGCAACATTATTATAAGCTTGATAACCACTAGTCATATATTGCAGTCCCGAAACAACAGTTATACCACTTTTTCTTACAAAAGCCAAAACATCCGAAATCCACTGGAGTGGCATATAAAACTCTGGAAATACTAAAAAATCTACTTTCTCACTTTTTCCATTCGCATATGCCCTGTCCATGAAATCAATCAGTCTTAATCGGTCTATCTCAACATCGTCTCCACATGCAAGACCCAAACAGCATCTTTTAGTATCTAATTTTATATTGGCAATAGCAATCTTAATTCTCTCTTTAACAGCACATTTATTTCCCAATTCGATTTTTTGCAAAATATATTGGTTATGCATTTCATTTTTTATTGATATCGCTAAATGCGATGCAGTACCTCTATTAATCTGATTTACTTCATAGAAAAAATTTTCAATAAATTCCAGTTTCTTCTTTACGACTGCATTATCTTCGTCTCCATAATAATTACCACCATTGCAAAACTTACTTAAAAAAACATATTGATAGATTTCATCCAAATTTATAAATCTTGGCGATAATTTAGACTTTTTACTATCACGTATCAAAAGATTCATACTATGAATCTGCTCTGGTGATATATTAGTTAAATCACAGTTTTCATCTATATCATCTGAATAATTAACCAACGGGTATGATACTAAATAATGGTTAAAAAGATTGGCTTTACGCATCTTTTTTGAAAGTGCCAAAACTGTCTTTTTTTCCTTTCTGCAATACTGAATGTTCAATGCCAAGACTGTTGAAATACATATATCAAAGTGCAAAGTAAGATCTTTCTTTAGTTTTGATGAGATTCTTCTTTTTTTATTCCTTTTTACATCTTCAATATCATTAACCTTGAGCTGCTTAATTGCATTTATAATGTTTTCTTGAAACTGTTTCCACGCATACCGATTTGTATCCGAAGTCAACATGAAATAATACATTGCATTTATCCAATTACTCGAATATTCTAATGCATTGACACCTTGAAAGAAACGCAATATGCTGTCACTCTCATTTTGTCTACGAACCTTTTCCTCTCTTGTTACATATTTTTTCCTAACCCTATTATTCATAACAATTTGAGACATATGCCAGCCCAATTGAAAACGGTCGATTTCCAATTGTCCAATATCTCTTATTTTTGTTTCCACGCCAATCCCATTTTTTGCATATATAGCTTCTTCAAAATCAATCAAACTCAATTCTGTATCCGGTATTACATTCATTTGGCTTGGATATGTTATAGTCTTCAAAAGTTGATTTATCAAAGTCTTCGACCCTGTTTTATTAAAATACATAATCTTGACTTTTTCCTTTTGAATATATAAGTTAGGATACTTTTTAATTGAATACTTTCCCGATTCTGCATCAATCAAAATATTATTCTTTTCTACCAAATATCTATTAAACGCATTATCTTCCGATATACTTTTTTCATCGCCTGTAACGTCAACAACAAGTATAATGTCATCAACATATCGACCATAATATAATACATTTGGATTAGTACTTATATCATTATCCAATTCATACATATAGATATTTGCCATTAACATTGAACTGAACAATCCTATTGGCAAAATATACTCTTCATTTTCAATACATTGCTTCAAAATGCGGTACTCATTAATAATCCCTGTATATCTTTCAAATATTCTTTGGATTATTTTATTAAAAAACTTTAGAGCTTTGTATCTTTCATCATCGCCCATCTTTTCATCTAATATGTCAAATTTCCAAACTACAGAATAATAAAATGACTTTACATCAAGAGAAAAAAGCATTTGACTTCTGTTAAAACGATTTAACGTTGCAACAGTTTCAATTGCATCATTTTTCCAATTACAATACTGCGGAAAATATATTTTAAACAACTTATTTTTACTAAAATTGATTGAGTCTAAAAAATTCTCTTGTTTATTGTATAGAACATAGTCATCAATAGCATTTCCGTAACTTCTAGCAGAAACTAGTTCTTTCTCAAAAACAAGTTTACCTATCAAAACCGTCCACAAAGTTTCCAATAAATGAAGTTCTATTGGCATATCAATAAAGAAATTCACTTTGTTGACTTCTTTTTCTTCATTGGATTCAGCAGATATAAACAATTCATTTTTTTGAGAATTACTTGTAAATGACTTGGGCATAACATAAAAATCAATCCTTCCTAACCAGTCGTCAATTATCTGGGTGTTGACTTCTGTATCCGGATTAGCTAATAGTTGTGCCAGATTTTCTAAAACCTTCAACATATGTTTCTCATCCGCTTCCAGTTCTGCGATTTTCTTTTTCATAAAAACAAAATTTTTATTGTAATGGTAGTAACTCTTAAGTTTTTTGTAAGAGCCCAGTAACATCTCTTTATTCTTATCTAAATCTGTAAACACAACTCTCTCACTTTCTTGGCTAAAAATAAAATGTATTTATATCTCCCCAACCACATAATCAGAAATATCAATTTCCCGTAATACCGGTTTTGAAAGAAGCATTGTCATTTTGCCATCCGAATTTTTGAAAATGACAATATGATAATGAGATATTTCACCTGTTTCACTATCTACAGAAGTGTTTAACATTCCCAGATGCTGTTCAATAAATTTTCTTGGAAATCTAACAACAGAAAGTGTTTTATTTCTACACCCCAAAATCATATATTGTTCATCACAATCTTCGATATCCTCAAATCGTTTATCACGATAACCAAACCAATATTTTTCCTTATCACCTTGAGGATACATTTTGGATGACACTAATGTATACCCCTTTTTATTATCTTCTGTTTTAAAAGTTCTTCTCTTTCTAATGCAGGTTATTGGTCGCTCACTAATAGCCATTTCTACACACATATCGAGTGCGGTCATTTCATCAACGACGCTGTCATCTATTTTCTGAGTCACACTAACCTCCGGATACGGATAAATAGCACATATTTTATCAATCAGTTCCTTGGTTCTGATATCAATTTTTGCCATATCCCATTTATCAATTTCCATCAGTTCTAAATTCAATTTCAAATGAGCAGTTTCTTTTAATACTTCATTCTTGTAATCCCACATAAGATTACTCATCTTGCTATTATCTTTTTTTGCGGCAAGCGTAAGATTACCTATTCTATGCAGATTTTCCAAATATGTTTCCATATCTGTATCCAATTCTTCTAACCATTCTTCCGTAGGTGTCTGTGGCATCAGATGCTCAATGCTCAAATTGCTTAAATCCACCGGTGCAGGATTATTGTGCAATTCTAATCTATCCAATACGATTCTAAGTGCCGGTCTCTTGTAAACATTTGCATTTAACAACAATTCCATCATCTGTTTATCTGTTGGCATATAACTGCCACTTGTAGATGCCATATTCCCAACCATTTCCTGATTCAAATATTTTAATACGTCTGTATAATCACCATTACACTTCTCCAACACCTTTTTTAATACAGTCGGAAATAGTTTAGAAATATTCTGTGAGTTCATGTCACATAAACTTCTACGAATCATATATGTATTGATAGCACATATAAGTGAAGCGAAAACATCTGTAGAAATTAATCCTTTTCGGTAAATTTGATAAAACTCCATGACCTGTCTCTTTACACATCTGACGCTGCCGACGAAGGCTT